>NZ_JBWZCH010000009.1:0-153052 GCF_059383435.1 Pseudarthrobacter sp. HLT1-7
ACCAGCTACCGCCTCACCAAAGCCCAGCGTCAATGGCTCCGGCTCCGCGACGGCAGATGCCTCTTCCCCGGCTGCAACAACCACTCCCTGGACAACGACGCGGACCACCTCCTGGCCTGGGCCGACGAAGGCACCACCGGCATCGCCAACCTCGGACAAGCATGCCCCCGCCACCACCGCCTCAAACACAACACCGCCTGGACACCCGCCGGCGCCAGCAAAAACCACCCGCCAGGATGGACCTCACCCACAAACAGGCACTACCCCAGCGAACACCAGGACTGGGAACCACCCCACTGGCCCGATTGGTCCCTCGCCATGACCGCGACCACAGACATGACCGCGACCACAGACATGACCGCGACCATGACCACGGACACACTCCCGGACCACAGCCTGCCCGCAGAACCAGGCCATCATCCCGACCCGCCGCCCACCGGGCACCCCGGCCCGGACCCGGACCTGAAACTGCCCCCGGACCCCGGCCCGGACCCGGACCTGAAACTGCCCCCGGACCCCGGCCCGGACTGGCACTCATTCACGGCCGGGCACAAACTCCCAGCCGCTGGCACCGACGTTCCGCGTTGGCCAGACCCCGCCTATGAAGCCGTCCCCGAGCTATTCCTCTTACATGCCTGATTGCCGCGGCGACTGATCGCGCAGGTTCGAGCCGCACTTTTGCTGGCTGCGACCCATCCACGTTGGTGGCCTGCAGGTATCAGCGCCTGTGTCCAAAGTGGGTCCTGACCTGATTGGCATGACGGAACCATGTTGCCGCCTATGGCCGTGACGGCCTTGCAGCGGAAGTTGATTGAATCTTCGATGTCCGGTTCCGACAGGAGCCGGGGACGGACTCGGCGACGGCCGGTCCAAGATCACCGTCGTCGGAGCCACAACAGGTCAATTGCGGGCGGGCGATCGTCGGCGTGCCCCCGTCAGCGACCTCCGGCCTGCGGCTAACCGCTCGGAACTGCCACCGCCGCGTCAATTACGACGGAACCTGGGAACAGATCGACTCCAGGATCCCCAGGAACTACAGGATCCCTCAGGTCACCTAGCCACCAGCCGACCGCACGGAGGCCTAGTGGCCCATGCCGAGGCCGCCGTCGACCGGGATGACGGCGCCGGAAATGTAGGCGGCCTCATCGCTGGCGATCCAGCGGACGACGTTTGCCACCTCGGAGGCTTCGGCGAAGCGGCCGGCCGGGACCTTATCGAGGTAATCCTTCCGGGTTGCTTCGGGCAGCTCCGCCGTCATGTCCGTGTTGATGAAGCCGGGTGCCACCACATTCGCGGTGATGCCGCGGCCGCCGAGTTCGCGGGTCAGGGAACGGGCGATGCCGACGAGGCCGGCCTTGGAAGCCGAGTAGTTGATCTGGCCCGGCGCGCCGTAGAGGCCGGAGACGGAGGAAATCAGGACCACTCGGCCCTTGCGGGCTCGAATCATGCCCCTGGAGGCCCGCTTGATGACGCGGAAGGCGCCGGTGAGGTTGGTGTCGATGACGGAGGTGAAATCGTCCTCGCTCATGCGCATCAGCAGGGTGTCTTTCGTGATGCCGGCGTTGGCCACCAGCACCTCGACGGGGCCGTGCGCGGCCTCAACCGCGGCGAACGCGGCGTCCACGGAGTCTTCATCGGTGACGTCCGCAGTGACCCCGAGGATGCCCGCGGGGAGCGTCGATGCGCTGCGGTAGGTCACGGCCACTTTGTCCCCGTTGGCTAGGAAGGCCTCGGCGATGGCGAGGCCGATTCCGCGGTTGCCGCCGGTGATCAGGACGCTGCGGCCGGTGGTTGCTGTTTCAGGCATGTTGCTGCTCCGGGATTCTGCGGCGGGACAATGCCGCGCTGGGGGCTGGATTTTCCTGCCTTCGATCTTAGCGCCCGGCAGCCCTGTGTTTGGGCGGCACCCCCGATGGTGAGAGAATTGGAGTAAGCCTTGGGAGCGTGATCTGACAGTCTTGACAATCAACAACCGATCAGGTGTGCCGATGCCCGGGGACCCGGATGCAGCGTCCGGTGACATCGAGGTGCACAGCATTACTGACGCCGCCACCGCGCACTCTGAAGAGATGCGCCAGCGGATGATCAAGTACGCCGTAGCCATGGGGATCCGCATGGTGTGCCTGGTCCTGATTTTTGTGGTGGACGGCTGGTTCAAGGTGATCCCGATCATCGGCGCGGTGTTCCTGCCCTGGGTTGCCGTCATCGTCGCCAACGGCGGCGACCAAGCCGAGATCCACAGCGAGTCCCTGCTGGACTCCGCTCCGCTGGCCGAACTCGACGCCTCGGCCGCCGCGTCCACGTCGGTGGGCGGTTCCGGGCTCCCCGTGCCGGAGGACCCGTCGCTGACACTGTTGCAGGGTGAGCTGGTGGACGACGCAGAACGTGCCGACGACGGCGAACACGGACGGGCAGTTTCATGAACCTGCTTGACCTGGCCGGAAACGGCGCGGAGGCCGGGCCGCCCGCTGCGGTCTGCTCCCGCAAGGCCTGCCGGGCGGGCGCCGAATGGCAGCTGTTGTGGAACAATCCCAAAATCCACCCGCCGGAGCGGCGCAAAATCTGGCTCGCCTGCGGACAGCACCGGGACTGGCTCGAGGACTATCTCCAGACCCGCGGGCTCTGGAAAGAAACCGCGGCGCTGGACACCGCAGGCAGGGCACGCTGAATGTACCGTTTTCTCTTCTCCAGTAAATGGCTTGGCTACCTTTTGCTGGCCGCGATCTTCGCCGCCGCCTGTGTGGGTCTGGGCCGCTGGCAGATGGACCGCCGGGCCGAGACGCTGGCCGAAATTAACCGCGTCACCTCCAACTATTCCGCCACGCCCGTTCCGTTCGCGGAGGTCGCGGACCAGTTCAGCTCACTGGAAGCGCACCGCGAGTGGACCCAAGTGGAACTTAAGGGCAGTTACGAACCGTCCGGCCAGCGCATCGTCCGCAACCGGCCGCTCAACGGCCAGCCCGGCTACGAAGTGGTGGTACCGCTTCGCCTCGAAACGGGCGAAACCGTCGTCATCAACCGTGGCTGGCTGCCGATCGGCAACAGGAACCCGGGCCGGCCCGACTCGGTTCCTGCGCCGCCGGAGGGCACCGTGACCGTCATTGCCCGCTTGAAGCCTGCCGAGCCGGAGCTCCAGCGCGGCGCCCCTGACGGCCAGCTGGCGTCGATTGACCTTCCTGCCTACTCTGCGCAGCTGGGATATCCGCTGCTCACCGGCGCCTACGGCCGGCTCGCCGAGGAAACCCCTGCCGTGGCAGAGATGCCCTTCCCGTTCCCCAAGCCGACCACAGTTGAGGGAACGCATCTGTCCTACTCGCTGCAGTGGTTCGCATTCGGTGTCCTGATGTTCATCGGCTTCGGCTACGCGGCCCGGCAGCAGGCGCGGAACGCGGCCATTGACGCCGAGGATGCAGAAGCCGAGGGTGCCGGGGCAGATGGCGGTTTCATGCATTCGAGCGGCCCGGCACTCCGCCGTCGGCCGGTCCCCCGGACGCGGAAGAACGCGACCGCGGAAGAAGAGGAAGACGCCATCCTGGACGCCCAGGGGCTCTGAGGAGCGGACATCCTGGCTGGATCACCGGCGCCGAAGTCCTGGCGGTCCGTTGATCCCAGGTGGTGCTACGCCAGCGTGATCAGGTCCAGGTAGTCTTCGTTCCAATGGTCCTCGATGCCGTCGGGCAGCAGCACGACCCGCTCGGGGTTCAGCGCCGCAACGGCGCCCTCGTCGTGACTCACCAGCACGACGGCGCCGGTGTAGTTGCTCAGGGCCCCGAGGATTTCGGCGCGGCTGGCGGGGTCGAGGTTGTTTGTGGGCTCGTCGAGGAGCAGCACATTCGCACTCGAAGCAACGATGGTGGCCAGGGCCAGCCGGGTCTTCTCGCCACCGGACAGCACACCGGCGGGCTTGTCGACGTCGTCGCCCGAGAACAGGAACGAGCCCAGGATGTTGCGTACTTCCGCGTCATTCATGTCCGGGGCGGAGGAGCGCATGTTCTGCAGGACGGTGCGGTCCACGTCCAGCGTCTCGTGCTCCTGGGCGTAGTAGCCCACTTTCAGGCCGTGGCCCGCCACGACTTCGCCGGTGTCCGGCTTATCGACGCCGGCGAGCATCCGCAGCAACGTGGTCTTGCCGGCGCCGTTGAGGCCCAGGATGACCACCTTGGAGCCGCGGTCGATGGCAAGGTCAACGTCGGTGAAGATCTCGAGTGAACCGTAGGACTTGCTGAGGCCGTCCGCGGTGAGCGGGGTCTTGCCGCAGGGTGACGGATCCGGGAAGCGCAGGGCCGCCACACGGTCGGTCGCACGCACGGCTTCGAGCCCGCCCAGCAGACGCTCGGCCCGCTTTGCCATGTTCTGCGCTGCAACGGCCTTGGTGGCCTTGGCGCGCATCTTGTTGGCCTGGTCGGTAAGGACCTGGGCCTTCTTCTCCGCGTTGGCGCGCTCCCGCTTGCGGGCACGCTCGTCCGTTTCGCGCTGCTGGAGGTAGCGCTTCCAGTTCATGTTGTAGAAGTCGACCTTGGCGCGGTTGGGATCCAGCAAAAACACCTTGTTCACCGTGGCCTCGAGCAGCTCCGTGTCGTGGCTGATCACGATCAGGCCGCCCTGGTGGTTCTTCAGGAACTCGCGGAGCCAGGCGATGGAATCCGCGTCGAGGTGGTTGGTGGGCTCATCGAGGAGCATGGTTTCGGCGTCCGAGTACAGGATCCGGGCGAGCTCCACACGGCGCCGCTGGCCGCCGGACAGGGTCTTGAGCGGCTGGTTCAGCAGACGGTCCGGGAGCGCCAGGTTGGAGCAGATCGCGGCGGCTTCGGCCTCGGCCGCGTAGCCGCCGGCGGCCAGGAACTCCGATTCCAGCCGGTCGTAGCGGTTCATGGCCCTGCGCTGGACTTCGGCGTCCTCGCTGGCCATGTCCTCGTGCGTCTGCTTGAGCTTGTTGACGGCGATGTCCAGGCCGCGGGCGGCCAGGATCCGGTCGCGGGCCAGCTGCTCCATGTCCGGGGTCCGGGGATCCTGCGGCAGGTAGCCGATCTCGCCGCTGCGGGTCACCTTGCCGCCGGCGGGCAGGCCCTCACCCGCGAGCACCCGGGTCAGTGTGGTCTTGCCTGCACCGTTACGGCCCACAAGGCCGATCTTGTCGCCCTTGTCGATCCGGAAGCTCACCTGGTCCATAAGGAGGCGGGCGCCGGCGCGCAGTTCGAGATCCTGGACGGTAATCAATGCAGCTAAGGCCTTTCACAACAGGGAACACCGCGGCACAACGGATGGAATCTGGAAGGGGCCGGGGCAGTGCGGCCGAGAGTTCGGCCTCGACCAGTCTACCGGCCTTGCCCCTGCCGGATGACAAGAGCCTGCCGGTGGGCCCCGTCCGCCGTTGGCGGCAGTCTCCATCATCCGGGCCGCCCGCTAGTGGGGCTCCTACAAAAACGCACCGCCGCCGCCGCCGTATCGTGGCAGCCAGGACCCGCTTCCCCGTTCCATGCGACAGGAAAACCCATGACCAAGATTGACAAAGTTGTCCCGGCCAGCGTCACTGCCACTGCCACCGCCGCCGCAACCGGGCGGCGCAACCGCTGGAACGCCACCGACCTCGGCCTGATCGCCGTCTTCGCCGCCCTGGTTGCCGGTTCCGCGCTGATCGCCGCCATCCCCGTCGGCGGACTCGGGGTCCCCATCACGCTGCAGACCCTCGCCGTTATGCTCACCGGGCTGGCGCTCGGCCCGGGCCGGGCCTTCGCCGCCGTCGGACTGTACGTCCTCCTGGGACTGGCCGGGCTGCCGATCTTCAGCGGCGGACGCGCCGGACTCGGGGTCCTGGCCGGCCCGTCAGCCGGCTACATCCTGGCCTTCCCGCTCGCCGCCGCAGCGGCGGGCTGGCTGACCGTCGTCGTACTCCGCCGGACCGCGGGCCGCGCCGGGAAGATCCGCGGCGTTCTCCTCTTCGCCGCAGCGATGGTGAGCAGCATCATCTTCGTCCACGGCCTCGGCGTCCTCGGCATGATGGTCAACGCCAAGCTGAGCCTGTCCGCGGCCTTCCTCGCCGACCTCGCCTATTACCCCGGCGATGTGATCAAGAACGCACTGGCCGTGACGATCGCACTGTCCCTGCACAAGGCCTTCCCGGACCTGTTGCTCCGCCGCGTCCGCACGGCAGCTGCCGGGCCGGTGAGCTCCCGCCCGTGAGCGTCGTCCTGGACCGGGTGGCCGTCCGCGTGACCGTTGACGGCCGTGCCGAGCCCAAGACCCTGCTCGAGGGGTTGTCACTGGACCTTGCGGAGCCGCGGATCGGCGTGATCGGCGCGAACGGCTCGGGCAAATCCACCTTCCTGCGGCTCCTCAACGGGCTGGTAGCCCCGAGTGCAGGCACCGTCATGGTGGACGGCCGCGACACCGTCCGCGCGGTGCGGGATGTCCGGCGCCACGTTGGGTTCGTCTTCACGGATCCGCTTTCCCAACTGGTGATGCCCACGGGTCGCGAGGACGTGGAGCTGTCCCTGCGGCGGTCCGTGCGGAACCCGCAGGAACGCCGCGCCCGTGCTGAGGCGGCCCTGAAGGGTTTCGGGCTGCTGGCACTGGCGGACCAGAGCATCTACGAGCTCTCCGGCGGGGAACGCCAGCTCCTGGCACTGGCCGCCGTCCTGGCTGTGGCCCCCGAGGTGCTGGTGTTGGACGAGCCCTCCACCCTGCTGGACCTGCGCAACCGCGAGCTGCTGCGCCGGACCCTGGCCGGGCTGGGTCAGCAGATCATCCTGTCCACGCACGACCTTGAGTTCGCCCAGGACATGGACCGGGTTCTCGTGGTTGACGCCGGGAAGGTGGTGTTCGACGGCGGGCCCGCGGCCGCCGTGGCCCATTACCGTGCGCTGTGCACGGCGGGAATGGCGCCGGGGCGGCCATGAGCGGACATGGTTTCCTGCTCGCCAACTATGTGCCCGGCACATCGGTGGTCCACCTCTCTCCGCTGTGGCTGAAGTTCCTGCTGGTGCTGGGATCCGGCATGGCGTCGTTCCTGATCTCCGATTGGACGGCCGCCGCCGCGGTGCTGGTGCTCATGTGCGCGCTGTTCCTGCTCAGCGGGGCCGGCGTTGCGCGGCTGGTCCGGGCCCTCCGGCCTGTTGTGCCCGTGCTCGTGGCGATCGGCCTGTTCCAGTGGTGGCAACTCGGTGGACCCACGGCGGCGCGGATTGTGCTGAATGTGCTGGTCTGCGTTGTGGCGGCGTCGATCCTGACCGCGACGACTCCGGTCCAGGCGCTCCTGGACGGTGTGGCTTCCCTGGCCCGCCCCTTCGAGCGCTTCGGCGCGGATCCTGAACGCTTCGCGCTGACGATTGCCATCATGCTGCGCAGTATCCCCTTCATCGCCGGAGCCTTCGCCGATGTCCGGGACTCCGCCCGGGCCCGCGGGCTGGAACGGAACCCGAGGGCCCTGGTGCTGCCGGTGTTCATCACCGCGGTGGCCTTCGCCCGCCAGACCGGGGAGGCCCTCGCCGCCCGGGGGCTGGGTGACGCTGAGGACCGGGCCACCTGACGCTTCGCCTCCCGCGGACCAGGAATGGACATGTCCCGCGGGGGTCAGGGGAACGTGCGGTATTCCAGCAGCGCGGCGGTGCCCATGCCGCCCGCGCTGCTGATCAGGGCCAGGGCCAGCTGTCCCTCCACTCCGCGGCGGCGTGCCTGGGCCAGGAGCCGCGTAACCAGCACCGCGCCGGAGGCCCCGTAGGCATGACCCAAAGCCAGGGCCCCGCCGTCGAGGTTGGCACGCTCGGGGTCAATTCCCAGCTGCTCCAGGCAGGCTATGGCCTGCGACGCGAACGCTTCGTTGAATTCGACCAGATCCAGCTCGGCTGTTGTTACGTGCAACGCCGCGAGCAGCCGGTCTCCCGCCGCTGCCGCGCCGATTCCCGGGAGCTGCGGATCCACTCCGGCGGTGTCCGTGCCCAGCACGAGTAACCCGTCGGCGGCGCCGAGCTCGCGGGCATGACGCAAAGAGGTGATGACGACGGCGGCGGCACCGTCGGCGTCGAAGCAGGAGTTGCCGGCGGTGACGGTACCGTCCGCCACGAAAGCCGAGGGAAAGCGCGCCAGCACCGGCCCGGACAGGCCGCGGCGCGGGCCATTGTCCCCTGTCACCGGACCGTTCGCCCCGGCCAGATGGACAATCTCGCGGCCGAACGCTCCGGCTGCGGCCGCCGCGATGGCACGCCGGTGGCTGCGCAGCGCAAAGTCGTCCTGCCGCACCCGGCTGATACCGTAGCGGGCCGCCACGTTCTCTGCGGCCACCCCCATGTCCGGATCGCCGTGGCTGAGCGGGGCAAACTGCGCCCGCGAGAAGAACTCGGGATCCCCCCGGGCACTACGGTGGGCCCGGAGCGGTGCCGTGCTGATGCTCTCAACCCCGCCGGCCAGATATACGCCGCCGCCGAAGGACCCGCCTGCCGCCACAAGCCGGGACGCCAGGACAATTGCGTCCAGCCCGGAACCACACTGGCGGTCCACCGTGATGCCAGGGACACTGACGGGCAACCCGGCTTCGAGTGCCCCGAGCCTGGCCACGTTCCCGCCGCCGCCCACGGCATTGCCGATCACGATATCCGCCACCGCCGAGGACGAAACCCCGGCGTCCCCAAGCAGGCCGAGCAGTACGGGGGCCAGCAGCTCGTGGGCGCGAAGGGTCTTCAGGGCGCCGTTGGCGCGGCAGACCGGGGTGCGGCGTGCGGCAATGATGACGGGCTGCCGGTCGTCCGGAGGGGGCTGATTCTCCGGCCCGGCCCGTCCGTCCGGAACAGTCGTCCGGAGCTCAGCCAAGTCGCCGGATCCGGGGGTCGTTGCCGGCGATCCAGTCGAGCAGGAGCTGCCTGCTGAGCTTGCCGCGGTCAGTCAGCGGAAGCTCAGCCAGCGCGAAGTACTCCAGCGGCCGCTTGTTCCGTGCAAGCACGTGCTCGACGCCCGCTTTCAGCTGGGTCGCGGTGATCCCGCCGTGGGAAGGCACGACGGCGGCCACCACCCGCTGGCCGCGGATGTCGTCGGCCAGGCCGGCGGCCACCGCGGAGGCGACGCCGGGCACCGAGGCCAGCGCGAGCTCCACCTCGTGGGGGTAAACGTTGGTTCCGGCGGTGATGATCATGTCCGAGCGGCGGCCCAGCATGTGCAGGGTTCCGCCGTCGAGATGGCCCTGGTCCCCCACCGTGTACCAACCGTCGAAGCAGCGGAGGGCATGGCCGTCGTCGCCCCACAGGTAGCCACTGCTGACCATTCCGCTGCGGACGCAGATGGTGCCGTCACGGCCGTCCGGCAGTTCCGCGCCATCGTCATCCAGGATCCGGATTGCGACGCCCGGAAAAGGTTTCCCGATGCCGGTTCCGCCCGGCTCCCGCTGCTGTCCGGGGCGCAGGCCGGCACCGGAGACGAAGCTGAGCTCGGAGGCGCCGTAGTACTCGAAGATCGTTGCGTTGGGCGCCCAGCGCCGCGCCGCTTCCAGGGTCCGGGCGTCGAGCTTTGATCCGGCGCAGATGATGGAGCGGATCCCCGAGGCGTCGACGCCGCCGATCAGGCCCCGCTCGCTGAGCAGCCGCAGCATCGTGGGAACCAGGACCAGGCGCGTTATCCCGTCGTGGACCACGGCGGCGTGCGCATCGCCGACGTCGAAGTGCTCCAGCGTGTGGAATTCGGAGCCAGCGTACAGGCACTCGGCCAGGGCGTAGAGGTTCAGGCTGGCAGCCAGCGGCCCGGGGGCCAGCGTCTTGTCTTCCGGGGCCAGGCCGAAGAATTCGATGGAAGCGTCGAAGGACTGCTGCCAGGACCGGCGCGTCCGGGTGAAGGCCTTCGGGACGGCCGTGGTGCCGGAGGTGAGCCCGATCAGGAAGGGCGAATCGGGCGGTCCGTCCGCCAGATCGACGCCGGCCAGTTCGACGCCAGGCGGGAAAGCTCCAGCCGGGAAGGCTCCCGGGCGAGCTGACGGCACTGTCTTCCGGATCTTGTCCGTGATCCCGTCCTGCAGGTGCTGCGGCCAGGCCGGATCCAGCACGGCGCACTGCCGTTCGCCCGCGACGGCCGCGGCGAAGGCACCGGCGAACTGCACGGAGTTGCGTTCGGAGAGGACAGCGACGGCCGGTGCGGCGGGAACGAGCGCAGCGGCGGCATCCCGCAGCTCGGCCCAGCCCAGCCGTTGTCCGGCCACGACGACGGCGGTACCGTCGGGGCGCTCATCGGCCCAGCGCTGAAGTCTGTCGAGAAAGGGCATCGGATCAACTTTACCGGCCGTTGGCGCTCCCGTTCCCGGTAACCGATATTGTGACAGCATGAGTTTCAATGACAACGTCCAGCTGGACCCCTCACAAGTCCAGGACCGGCGGGGCATGGGCCGCGGCGGCAAGGTGGGAGTGGGGATCGGTGGCGGCATTGTGCTGCTGATCGCCGCCCTGCTCGGGGTCGATCCGCAGCTGCTCGAGGGCCTCACCGGCAGCACGCAGGATCCGGGTTCGCAGAGCCAGGGCACCGGCCCGGCATGCAAGACCGGTGCCGATGCCGATGCCCGGCTCGACTGCAGGATCACGGGCACCGTGAATAGCCTCAACGCTTTCTGGCCGGCCTACCTGGCCCAGTACAACAAGAAGTATCCCCAGCCGCAGACCGTGATCTTCGCCGGCGGCACCGGCACCGGCTGCGGCGCGGCGACGTCAGAGATCGGTCCGTTCTACTGCCCCGCCGACTCGACAGCCTACTTTGACCCGGGCTTCTTCCAGGAACTCGTTGACCGCTTCGGATCCTCGGGCGGCCCGCTGGCGCAGGAGTACGTCGTCGCCCACGAGTTCGGCCACCATGTCCAGAACGTGCTCGGCAACCTGGACCGCGCGCAGCAGGATCCCCAGGGGCCGGAGTCGGGCGCGGTCCGGGTGGAGCTGCAGGCCGACTGCTATGCGGGCCTGTGGGCGCGGCACGCAAGCACCACGAGCGACCCCGCCACCGGCCAGCCGTTCCTGGAACCGCTGACGCAGCAGGATCTCCAGGACGCACTGTCCGCCGCCTCATCCGTGGGTGATGACCGGATCCAGAAGGCAGCCACCGGCCGGGTCTCACCAGAGTCATGGACCCACGGCTCCAGCGCCCAGCGGCAGAAGTGGTTCTACCAGGGCTATACCACGGGCGACATCAACCAGTGCGACACGTTCGCCGTCGCCGCGCCGTAGCCCCATCGACCGCTCCATATCTGCCGTTTTGACGTGCCTTTGGGGCACTTGCGGAGCAATCGATGAAACGACGACGCCGGCCCCGCCTTTCAGAGGCGGGGCCGGCGTCGTCGTAAGCGGGATTTAGATGTTGAAGCCGAGGGCGCGCATCTGGTCGCGGCCGTCTTCGGTGATCCGTTCCGGACCCCAGGGCGGCATCCACACCCAGTTGAGGCGCCACTCGTCGACGACGCCGTCCAGGGACTTACCGACCTGCTCCTCGATCACATCCGTGAGCGGGCAGGCGGCCGTGGTGAGCGTCATGTCGATGAGCAGGGCGCCGTCGTCGTCTGAGTACTTCAGCCCGTACAGCAGGCCCAGATCAACGATGTTGACCCCAAGTTCCGGGTCGATCACATCCTTGAGCGCCTCTTCGACATCCTCAAGGCCCGTGCGGGCCACATTCAGTTCGGTCATGGCGGAGTCCTTACTAAGCCTGGGCCGCAGCGTCGGCGGCAGCGATGGCGGCCGCCCCTGCGCCGGTGGCGTAGCGGTCATAGCCTTCTTCTTCAAGGCGGTCCGCCAGCTCCGGGCCGCCTTCTTCCACAACCTGGCCGTCAACGAACACGTGGACGAATTCCGGCTTGATATAGCGCAGGATCCGCGTGTAGTGCGTGATGAGCAGGGTTCCCATGTTGCCTTCGGCGTGGGCGCGGTTGACGCCCTCGGAGACAACTTTGAGCGCGTCCACGTCAAGGCCGGAGTCGGTCTCGTCGAGGATGGCGAACTTCGGCTTGAAGAGCTCCAGCTGGAGGATCTCGACGCGCTTCTTCTCGCCGCCGGAGAAGCCTTCGTTGACGTTGCGCTGGGTGAAGTCGGCGTCGATGCGCAGCTGGGCCATGGCAGCTTTGACATCCTTCGTCCAGGTGCGCAGCTTGGGGGCTTCGCCGTCGATCGCGGTCTTGGCGGTGCGCAGGAAGTTCGTCATGCTCACGCCCGGAACCTCGACGGGGTACTGCATGGCCAGGAACAGGCCGGCGCGGGCGCGGGCGTCCACGGTCATGGCGAGGACGTCTTCGCCGTCCAGCGTGATGGTGCCGGAGGTGACGTTGTAGCGCGGGTGCCCGGCTACGGTGGATGCCAGGGTGGACTTGCCGGAGCCGTTGGGGCCCATGATGGCGTGCGTTTCGCCGGTCCTGATGGTCAGGCTGACGCCCTTCAGGATTTCCTTCGTGCCCTGCTCGGTGTCAATGCTGACGTGCAGGTCCTTGATCTCAAGAGTAGACATGTGTCTTGTTCTCCTCTGCACCGTACCCTCCGGCACTGTGCGGTTTCTTGGCGATAAGTTCTGTGATGCGGGTTGCCGGCGACGTGGTGCCGGCGGCTAGCTGAAGTTCGGAGCCGCGGCACCGTTCAGGACGTTGGTGAAGTCCACGTAGACCTCGTCATCCAGGACGGTCACGGCAAAGACAGGGACGGGATCGTAGGCCGGGAGCTGGAGCGGTTCGCCGCTGCGCAGGTCGAACTGGGACCCGTGCCCCCAGCACTCGATCTTGCAGCCTTCAACCTCTCCTTCGGAGAGCGAGATGTCCGCGTGCGAGCAGGTATCGCCGATGGCGTGGATCTCGCCCATGGAGTCCTTCACGATCGCTACGGGGTAGTCGTCGATCAGGATCCGCAGCGCCTGCTTGAGTTGGATTTCGCTGGCGTTGCAGACCAGCTCGCCCTTTGGCTGTTCAGTCATGAAAAGTTTCCGTGTTCTCCAGTGCTGCGCACTAGTTGTCCGTTGCCGCGAGTTCGCGCTCGACGGCGGCCGTGAGCCGCTCTTCGATGGCGGGAACCCTGATCTGCTGGATGATCTCGTTCAGGAAGCCGCGGACCACCAGACGGCGGGCCACCTTTTCCGGAATGCCGCGGGCCATCAGGTAGAACAGGTGCTGGTCATCGAATCGTCCGGTGGCACTGGCGTGTCCGGCGCCGGCGATCAGGCCGGTCTCGATCTCGAGGTTGGGCACGGAGTCCGCGCGGGCGCCGTCGGTGAGAACCAGGTTGCGGTTAGCCTCATAGGTGTCGGTGCCTTCTGCCTCCTTGCGGATCAGGACGTCACCCACCCACACGGTGTGCGCGTTACGGCCCTGCAGCGCGCCCTTGTACAGCACGTTGGACTTGCAGTTGGCGACGGCGTGATCCACGAACAGGCGCTGCTCGAGGTGCTGGCCGGCGTCGGCGAAGTACAGGCCGAACAGTTCCACTTCGGCGCCCGGGGCGGTGAAGCGTGCGGAGGGCGTGACGCGCACGAGGTCGCCGCCGAGGCTGACGACGATGTGCTTGAACCTCGCGTCGCGCCCAAGCTTCACCTGCTGCGAGGAGGCGTGCACGGCGTCGTCGTTCCATTCCTGGAGCGAGATGACGGTCAGCTGCGCGCCGTCCTCAACCAGGATCTCGACGTTTTCCGAGACGACGGCGGTGCCCTGGTGGTCCAGGACCACGACGGACCTGGAGAACTTCTCCGCCACAATCACGAGGTGCTGCGCGGCGGCCTGCGTGCCCTGGCCGGTCAGCAGGACGTTGACCTCGCCGTCGACCTGGACCTCGGCGGGAACCGTGATGACGGTGGCCTCGGTGAAGTTTTCCCAGGCGTTCGCCGAGACGCGGTCCTCGGGAATGGCCGCGGAGCCGATCCGGCGGTGGTCCCGGCCGACGGTCTCCACGGTGACACTGTCCGGAGCCGTGACGCTCACGGCCGGAGCGGCGCCGTTGAGGACGTCGGTGTGCAGGCCGCGGAGGCGCTTGAGCGGGGTGAACCGCCAGTCCTCCTCCATGCCGGTCAGCGGCTTGAAGTCCGCCAGTTTGTAGGAGGTCAGGCGGCCGGCGCGTGAGCTGTCCGGAATGCCGACGCCGCCGCCGTGCGAGTGGCGCTTGACCGCCTCGCCGGCCAGCGGTGACTTGGATTCGGCCGCGTTCAGCGGCGAAAGGCTCTCGCCCTCCTCGGTGAAACCGTTGATGAACGGCTTGGCTGAGGGGGCGCCGATGCGGGCCTTTTCAGTAGTGATGTCAGTCATTAACCGACCGATCCTTCCATCTGCAGTTCAATCAGTCGGTTCAGCTCGAGGGCATATTCCATCGGCAGTTCGCGGGCAATCGGCTCGATGAACCCGCGGACGATCATCGCCATGGCCTCGTCTTCGCGCATGCCGCGGGACATCAGGTAGAACAGCTGCTCTTCGCTGACCCGCGAGACCGTGGCCTCGTGGCCCATCGTGACGTCATCCTCGCGGATATCGATGTACGGGTAGGTGTCCGAGCGGCTGATGGTGTCCACCAGCAGGGCGTCGCAGCGGACCGTGTTGGCTGAGTGCTTGGCCCCTTCACGGACCTGGACCAGGCCGCGGTAAGCGGCACGGCCGCCGCCGCGGGCCACGGACTTGGAGACAATGGAGCTCTTGGTGTTCGGCGCGATGTGGACCATCTTGGAGCCGGTGTCCTGGTGCTGGCCCTCGCCGGCGAAGGCGATGGACAGGGTCTCGCCCTTGGCGCCTTCGCCAACAAGGTAAACGGCCGGGTATTTCATGGTGACCTTGGAGCCGATGTTGCCATCGATCCACTCCATGGTGGCGCCCTCTTCGCAGATGGCGCGCTTGGTGACCAGGTTGTACACGTTGGTGGACCAGTTCTGGATGGTGGTGTAGCGGACCCGGGCGCCCTTCTTCACGATGATTTCGACGACGGCGGAGTGCAGCGAGTCCGAGGTGTAGATCGGCGCGGTGCAGCCTTCGATGTAGTGGACGTAGGAGTCCTCGTCCGCGATGATCAGCGTGCGCTCGAACTGGCCCATATTTTCGGTGTTGATGCGGAAGTACGCCTGCAGCGGGATGTCCACGTGGACGCCCTTGGGCACGTACACGAAGGACCCGCCGGACCACACGGCCGTGTTCAGCGAGGCGAACTTGTTGTCGCCCACCGGGATGATGGTGCCGAAGTACTCCTGGAAAATTTCCGGGTGTTCGCGCAATGCGGTGTCCGTGTCCAGGAAGATGACGCCCTGCTCTTCCAGGTCCTCGCGGATCTGGTGGTAGACAACCTCGGACTCGTACTGGGCCGCGACGCCGGAGACGAGGCGGCTGCGCTCGGCTTCCGGGATGCCCAGCTTCTCGTAAGTGTTCCGGATGTCCTCGGGCAGGTCTTCCCACGTCTTGGCCTGCTTCTCCGTGGAGCGCACGAAGTACTTGATGTTGTCGAAGTCGATGCCGGAGAGATCCGCACCCCACGTGGGCATGGGTTTGCGGTCGAAGTACTTCAGGCCCTTGAGCCGGAGGTCGAGCATCCATTCCGGCTCGTTCTTCTTGGCCGAGATGTCGCGGACCACGTCATCGTTGATGCCGCGGCGGGCGTTGGCGCCGACGTCGTTCTTGTCAGACCAGCCGTACTCGTAGGTGCCGATTCCGTGCAACTCGGGATTCTTCTCCAGAATCTCCGAAATCACAGTAGATCCAGCAACCTTGTTCTCTGATAGTTGGTCCGTCATCACGGCCTTTCTTGCAGATGGTTGGATACTTCGTCCAGGTTGCCCGGTGCCGCCGCAGTGCCGCGGGGCACCGCGGCCGCCGGCCGGCCTGTAGGTATGTGGGTGGTGCAGACATGGCCGCCGCGGGCCAGTGTGGACAGCCGGCGGACGTCGACGCCGACCAGCCGGGAGAACACCTCGGTCTCCACCTCGCAGAACACGGGGAACTGCGCGGCCAGCTGCTGGATGGGGCAGTGACCCTGGCACAGCTGGACACTCGAGAGCGACGCCGGCAGGGGCGCCTTCGCCTCGATTGAGGCCGCGGAAGCGACGAAGCCGTCCCGGTTCAGGGCCTCGGACAGCACCCGGGCGCGGGCGCTGATGTCAGTGCCCGCCTGCTCGATGCCGGGCGCGTAGCGGCGTTCCATCTCGGCGAAACGCTCGACGGCGAACTGGCGAACCGCCTCGGGACCGGCCGTTTCATTGAGCCGCTGCAGCGCCAGGGTGGCGATGTCGAGGTAGTCGTTGCCGAGCGTGGACTGGCCCTGGGAGCTGAGCACATAGCGGCGCGCGGGGCGTCCCGCTCCGGCCCCTGCGCGGGCAACCCGCTTGACTTCGATCACGCCGTTGCGTGAGAGGTGGTCCAGGTGCCGGCGCACGGCGGCGGGGGTGAAACCAAGCAGTTCGCCGAGTTCGGCGGCACTGATCGGCCCATGCTCCAGCACCGCGTTCAGCACACGGTCCCGGGTGCGTTCGTCGGCGTCGGACGCCGGCACTGCTGCCACAGTGCCCGCAGCGGCGGCAGGCACGTTTGACGTGCCGCGCCGCGCAACGGCAACAGCGGAGGATGAGCTCATGGAATACACAACACAATCATGTCGTAATTTAGTCCCCCAATCCAGTAAGGCATGGCTACCCTCCCCGGCCCCCGGTGCCGCCGTCGGACGCCGTCGTCACGGGCAGTGCGCGGCGGGTGACCGGTCCGCGACGTACTACATCACGTAGAATGCTTGGGTGCGATCTCCCGAATCCCCGGTCCTGACCATCAGCGGGCTCATCAAGGACGTTGGTCCGCTGCCCGCCCTTGACGGCAAGATGCTGCGGGTGGTCAGCGGCATTTCCCTCGTCGCCGAACGCGGACAGGTCACCGCGCTGCTGGGAGCCAATGGTGCGGGCAAGACCACCACCATCGAGTGCGCCCAGGGACTCCGGAAGCGCACCGCCGGCAGCATCAGCCTGCTGGGGCAGGATCCGGACACCGCCGGAGCCGGGCTGCGGGCCCGCGTCGGCGTGATGCTGCAGGACGGCGGGCTGCCGCCGTCGGCCCGGCCCGTCCCCCTGCTCAGGCACATTGCCGGTATGTACCAGGACCCGTGGCCGGTTGACGAGCTCATCGCCCGGCTCGGCATCGATACCTTCAGCCGGACCTCCGTGCGGCGCCTGTCCGGCGGACAAAAGCAGCGGCTCGCCCTCGCCGCCGCCCTCGTCGGCAGGCCCGAGGTGCTCTTCCTGGACGAACCCAGCGCGGGCCTTGATCCGCAGTCGCGCCAGCTGGTGTTTGAGCTGATCTCCGGACTCCGCGACCGCGGCATGGGGATCGTCCTGACCACCCACCTCATGGACGACGCCCAGCGCCTCGCCGACTATGTCTATATCATCGACTCCGGCCGGAACGTCGCCGAAGGAACCGTCGCGCAGCTGCTGGCGCACCCGTTGCCGCCCGGCACCGGGGAGCAACACATCCGCACCCTGCTGTTCGAGACCGAGCCGGGACTCGATTTCACCGGGGTGCTGCCCGACGGCGTCGACGTCACCGAAGCCCGCGCCGGCAGCTACGCCGCCACAGGGTCACTCACCCCCGCCGATCTGGCCGCCATCACCGTCTGGTGGGCAGCGCGCGGGATCATGCCCAGCTCCCTGAGCCTCGAAGCCCGCAGCCTTGAGGACGTCTTCCTGGACATCTCCGGACGGGAGATCCGATGACTGCTGTTCCGGGCAGCGCCCAGCCCGGCTACAACCAGCCCGGGAACGCGCACGCCGCTCTTGGCAGTGCCCCCGCTCCGCTCCTGCGCCGGATCGTGCTGCAGGGCAAATACGAGACCGTCACCATGCTCCGCAACGGCGAGCAGCTGATCCTCGCGATCGTGCTGCCGCTGCTTGCCATGGCTGGCCTGACCGTGACACCGCTGCTGGACGGGCTTGGCTCGAGCCGGATCAACGTCGCCGTGCCGGGCATCCTGGCCTTGTGCGCCATGTCCACCGCGTTCACGGGCCAGGGCATTTCCACCGGCTTCGACCGCCGCTACGGCGTGCTGCGTTTCCTCTCCACCACTCCCCTCGGCCGCACCGGATTGATCGCCGGAAAAGTCCTGGCCGTGCTGGTGGTGCTGTCACTGCAGATGCTGGTCGTCACTGCGGCGGCCCTGCTTCTCGGCTGGCAGCCCGATCCGCTGGGCTGGCTGCCGGGACTTGCCCTGCTGGTGTTGGGCGCCGTCGCTTTCACGGCACTGGGCCTGCTGGTGGCCGGCACGGTCCGGCCGGAGGCGACGCTCGCGATCACCAACCTGCTCTGGATTCTCCTGGGCGCCCTGGGCGGCATCGTGATCCCTGCCGAACGGCTGCCTGCCCTGGTGCAGGCGATTGTGCAGTTCCTCCCCTCCGGCGCGCTGGGACAGGCGTTGCGGGATGCTTTCCTGGAGGGCAGCGTCAATACCGGTGCCGTCCTTGTCCTGCTGCTCTGGACGGCACTCGCCGGCGGCGCAGCAACCCGTTGGTTCAAGTGGAATTGAGAATACTGTGAGTACGGCGTCCCGCCCCCGGATCGTGTCCCGGATGACCTCCCGGCTGCCCGTCACCGTCGACAAGACGGTGCGGCGGCTGGCCGTCCTGTCGCTGATCGGCCAGACCCTGCTGATCGTGACCGGCGGCGCCGTCCGTCTCACCTCCTCCGGCCTCGGCTGCCCCACCTGGCCGCGGTGCACGGACACCTCCCTTATGAACACCCCGGAGATGGGGATCCACGGCATCATCGAGTTCGGCAACCGGCTACTGACCTTCGCGCTGGCCGCCGTCGCCGTGATGATGCTTGTGTACCTGTGGAATCTGCGCAAGGAACGCCGCGACCTCTTCCTGCTGGCCCTGGGACTGCTGGCCAGCATCCCGGCCCAGGCCGTCATCGGCGGCATCACCGTGCTGACCCAGCTGAACCCGTGGGTTGTCGGCCTGCATTTCCTGGTCTCGATGGCGCTCGTGGTCCTCGCGACCCTGCTCGTAAACCGTGCCTACGGCCGCACCGGCAGGGCCAGGACTACCTGGCTGGCCGCGCTGCCGGGCGCCGCACGCCCGGTGATGACCGCCGTCGTACTCTTCTCCGCGGTGGCAGTCTGCCTGGGCGTTGTGGTCACCGGGGCCGGGCCCCACGCGGGCGACGCCGATGCTCCGCGCAACAACCTGGACTGGGACCTCTTCGCGCACATCCACGCCGTGCCGGCCTATCTCGTGACGGCCGGGGCCCTGTTCGCAGTGTTCCTCGTGCTCCGTGGCGGGATCACCGGGCCGTTCCGCACCGCCGTGGTGATGCTCCTGGGCGTCACCGTGCTGCAGGGCGTCATCGGCTTCACGCAGTATTATAACGGCATCCCCGCCCTGCTCGTCGGAGCGCATATGCTCGGCGCCGCCCTGCTGATGAGCGCAGCCGTCAACGCCGCAGACCTTGCCCGGCACAGCCCGGTGAAGTAACCGCACCGGCCCCGCAAGAACCAAACAACGCGGGGTCACTTACGGCCCATCCCGGCCTTCTGGATGGGCCGTAAGTGACCCCGCGTTGCTGTTGAGAAGGGGATGCGGGCCGGTCGGGGGCGTCGCCCCTGGGTCAGCCGCCCATGACCGGGGAACCGATGAACGGGTCCACGGCCAGGGCGATGAAGAGCAGGGTCAGGTAGCTGATGGAGCCGTGGAAGACCTTCATTGCGCCCTTGTCGGACACATCGCCGTTGTGTGCCCGCGTGTACAGCGCATGGGATTCGTACAGGAACCAGGCACCCGCGACGACGGCGGTCACGGTGTAGACCCAGCCCGCCCCGCCGGCCGGAACCAGCAGCAGGGAGCACACCACCATGGCCCACGCGTACAGGACAACCTGGACCGAAACCACCTTGGCGCCGGCAATGGCGCCGAGCATCGGCACATTGGCGTTGCGGTAGTCTTCGCCGTAACGCATGGACAGCGGCCAGTAGTGCGGCGGCGTCCAGAGGAAGATCACCATAAAGAGAATGGCGGCGGGCCACTCCACGGTGTTGGTCACGGCGGCCCACGCGATCAGCACCGGGAAGCAGCCTGCGGCTCCGCCCCAGACGATGTTCTGCGCGGTGCGGCGCTTGAGGATCATTGTGTAGATGACCACGTAGAAGACGATGGCGCCGAGTCCCAACCAGGCTGCCAGCGGGTTGGCCCCGAACCAGAGGATCGCGATCGCTGCCGCGCCCAGGAGCCAGGAGAAGATGAGGGCTTCGCGCGGGGTGACCTCGCCGGTGACCAGCGGCCGGTTCTCGGTCCGGTGCATCAGCTTGTCGATGTCGCGGTCGATGTAACAGTTGAAAGACCCGGCGCTGCCGGCGGCAAAGGCGCCACCCACGAGGGTCGCCAGGATGAGCCCGATCGGGGGGAACCCGCGCTCCGCATAGATCATGGTGGGCAGGGTGCTGACCAGCAGGAGTTCGATGACGCGGGGTTTCGTGAGTGCCAGGTAGGCCTTGGCTTTGCGGGCGAAGCGCATTCTTCCGGTGATCGAAGAGGCATTTAGCGGCGTATCTGTTGTGCTCACGGTGGCAGTCACTCTGTTCTGTCTGGCTGTTCAGTCCGGCTTGTTGTCGCAACGCGAGTTGCATGTCGAAGGGGTCCACGCGGAGCGCACAGGCGTATCCTCGCCCCCGTTGGTAGCCACGCACCATCATACCGCGGACCTACGCCGCGCCGGGTTGGTACGAGGGCCCCTGCGGAGGGCCCCCGCGGAGGCCCTGCAGTGCTGCCGTGGTTCGGCCAGGTAAACGCGGGCTCACCGCCGCTGCGGACGCCGGTGATTCGGATATGCCCAAATCCCGTCCATTTGGTGAGATATACACTGCCCGGCAGATGGAATAGGGCTAAGCTGTCTGCAGATCAGCGCGCACGGGTGACAGCCGGAACGGCCGTCCCGGCATAGGTGCACCAGCCCGCGCGACTGAATGCATAGATCAACATGAATAGATCAACGTTTCGATGGTGAACGGCTGGTACGTACCGCAGCGGGCACCGAACTGTGCCCGGACGGGACTGACCATACCTCCCGCCGTCAGCACAGAGAGGGGCCCGGTTTTCGTGCCACATTTGGAAGAGCAAGACCTGTCATGGACCAGCCTGGACCAGCGCGCCGTGGACACTGTCCGCGTTCTCGCCGCCGACGCCGTGGAGAAAGTCGGCAACGGCCACCCCGGCACGGCTATGAGCCTGGCTCCGGCCGCGTACCTTCTCTTTCAGAAGCTGATGCGGCATGACCCGAAGAACCCTGATTGGCTGGGCCGGGACCGGTTCGTCCTCTCCCCCGGCCACACCTCCCTCACGCTGTACATCCAGCTTTTCCTCTCCGGCTACGGCCTGGAGCTGGACGACCTGCAGGCGCTGCGCACGTGGGGATCGCTGACCCCAGGCCACCCGGAATACCGGCACACCAAGGGTGTGGAGATCACCACCGGCCCGCTGGGCCAGGGCCTCGCCTCCGCGGTCGGCTTCGCCTACTCCCAGCGCCGGATGCGCGGACTGTTCGACGCCGACGCCGCCGACGGCGTCAGCCCGTTCGACCACACCATCTGGGTCATCGCGTCCGACGGCGACCTGCAGGAAGGCGTCACCTCCGAGGCCTCCTCGCTCGCCGGCCACCAGGAGCTCGGCAACCTCGTGGTCATCTACGACGAGAACCACATCTCCATCGAGGACGACACCGACGTCGCCTTCACCGAGGATGTCCTCAAGCGCTACGAAGCCTACGGCTGGCACACCCAGCGCGTCGACTGGACCCGCACCGGCGAATACAAGGAGGACGTGCAGGAACTCCACGCCGCCCTCCTCGCCGCCAAGGCCGAGACGGGCAAACCGTCCATCATCTCGCTGCGCACCATCATCGGCTACCCTGCCCCGAAGAAGCAGAACACCGGTAAGATCCACGGCTCCGCCCTCGGCGCCGAGGAAGTCGCCGCACTGAAGAAGGTCCTCGGCTTCGACCCGGCCCGCTCCTTCCAGGTGGACGACGATGTCCTGGCCCACACCCGGGAAGCCGCAGTCCGCGGCGCGGCGGCCCGCAGCGGCTGGCAGGCCTCCTTCGAGGCGTGGCAGGACGGCAACCCCGAGGGTGCGGCCCTGCTTGAACGCGTCGAGGCCCGCAAGCTCCCGGCCGGGCTCGACGCCGCCCTCCCGGTCTTCGAGGCCGGCAAAGATGTGTCCACCCGGGCCGCCTCCGGCAAAGTCCTGAACGCCATAGGTCCGGTCTTGCCCGAGCTGTGGGGCGGCTCGGCCGACCTCGCCGAGTCCAACAACACCACTATCGAGGGTTCGCCGTCGTTCATTCCGGCGTCGCGCTCCACGAACGCCTGGAAGGGCAACCCGTACGGCCGCGTCCTGCACTTCGGCATCCGCGAGCATGCAGCGGCCGCTATCGTCAACGGCATTTCCCTGCACGGCCGCACCCGCGCTTTTTCCGGCACGTTCCTGATCTTCAGCGACTACCAGCGCCCGGCCATCCGCCTCGGCGCGCTGATGGGTGTCCCGTCGCTGTATGTCTGGACGCACGACTCGATCGGCCTCGGCGAAGACGGACCCACCCACCAGCCGGTGGAACAGCTCGCCTCACTCCGCGCCATCCCCGGCCTGGATGTTGTCCGCCCGGGCGACGCCAACGAGGTCGCGGCAGCCTGGAAAGTCATGCTGGAAAACCACGCGAACCCGGCCGGCATCGTCTTGACCCGGCAGAACATCCCCACCTACGCCCGCGGAGCGTCCGACGCCGACGGCGATACCTTCGGCTCCACCGACGGCGTCGCCAAGGGAGGGTACGTCCTGGCCGAGGCATCGGCCAACGGTGCGACCGCCAGGGCGCAGGTCATCCTGATCGGCACCGGTTCCGAGGTCCAGCTGGCCGTCAATGCCCGCGAAGCCCTGCAGACCGAAGGCATCCCGACCCGCGTCGTCTCCATGCCCTGCGTGGAGTGGTTCACCAAACAGGACGCCGCCTACCGCGAATCGGTCCTGCCCGCCACGGTCAAGGCCCGGGTCTCCGTCGAAGCCGGACTTGCGCTGGGTTGGCGGGAATTCGTCGGTGACGCGGGACGTTCCATCAGTCTCGAGCACTTCGGCGCCTCGGCGGACTATAAGCGGCTTTTCCAGGAGTTCGGCATCACCGCAGAGGCTGTGGCCGCAGCCGCCAAGGATTCCCTCGCCGGCCTCACGGCCTGACCCAAACTTCACGCTTCCCGGGCTGCCGCCCCAACCAACGGCGGCGGCCCCAGACTTCCAGGAGTTAGACATGACCACCACCCCCACGCAGCAGCTCTCCGACGCCGGAGTTTCCATCTGGCTCGACGACCTGTCCCGCGGACGCCTTGACACCGGCACCCTCCGCAAGCTCATCGAAGAGAAGAACGTTGTCGGCGTCACCACCAACCCGAGCATCTTCCACGCGGCCATCACCGTTGGCCACGATTACGACGCCGTCATCGCCGCCCAGGCCGCGGCCGGCGCCAGCGTCGAAGAGACCGTCTTCGAAATTACCACCACCGACGTAGCCGACGCCTGTGATGTCTTCGCGCCGGTGGCAGCAGCCACCAGGGGCGTCGACGGCCGCGTGTCGATTGAGGTGGATCCCCGCCTTGCGTGGGACACCGCCGGCACCATCACCGAAGCTAAGCACCTATATAAGCGGGTCAACAAGGACAACGTCCTGATCAAGATCCCCGCCACGCTCGAAGGCCTGGAAGCCATCACCGCCACCGTGGCGGCCGGCATCAGCGTCAACGTGACGCTGATCTTCTCCCTTGAGCGGTACCGCGCCGTCATCAACGCCTTCCAGTCCGGCCTCGAGCAGGCCAGGGACAACGGCCACGAACTCGCCACGATCCACTCGGTGGCGTCCTTCTTCGTCTCCCGCGTTGACGCCGAAATCGACAAGCGCCTCGACGCGATCGGCACCGACGAGGCCCGCGCACTCAAGGGCAAGGCCGGCCTGGCCAACGCCCGCCTGGCCTACCAGGTCTACGAGGAGCTGTTCTCCACCGAACGCTGGGGCCTGCTGGCCGACGCCGGTGCCCTTCCGCAGCGTCCGCTGTGGGCGTCCACCGGCGTCAAAGACCCGGCCTACCCGGACACCCTGTACGTCACGGAACTCGTCGCCCCCGGCGTTGTGAACACCATGCCGGAAAAGACACTCGACGCGGCCTTCGACCATGGCACGGTCACGGGCAACACGATCAGCCGCGGCTACGACGCCGCCAACGCCACGCTCAACGCGCTCGATGCCCTCGGCATCTCCTACAACGAGGTCGTCACGCTGCTCGAATCCGAGGGGCTCGACAAGTTCGTGGCCAGCTGGAAGGAACTGCTGGCCGACGTCGAAGGAGCCCTCGCCGCTGCACGGAAGGACGCATAGTCCGCATGACCACTCTCAGCTACGACGCCACGGGCTCAGCCCGTCTGGCCCACGAACAGCACCTCCCGGCCCTGCTGGAGGACAAGGTTGCCACCCGGATCTTTGCCAAGGACTCCACCCTGTGGGGTCCCGACGCCGAGGCCGAGGCGTCGGTCCGGCTCGGCTGGGTCGAGGCGGCCACCGTCTCCCAACTGCTCGTGGCGGACATCCTGGCACTCCGGGAGGCCCTCCGCTCCGAGGGCGTCAACCGGATTGTCCTCTGCGGGATGGGCGGGTCCTCCCTGGCCCCCGAGGTCATTGCCGGGACCGCCGGCGTCGAGCTGACCGTGCTGGACAGCACCGACCCCGAACAGGTCGCGGCGGCCCTGGCGGACCGGCTCGCGGAGACCGCGATCGTGGTCTCCTCGAAGTCCGGCTCCACCCTGGAAACTGACTCGCAGCGCCGGATCTTCGAGCACGCCTTCACCGGGGCGGGCCTCGACGCCAGGAGCCGGATCATCATCGTCACGGATCCCGGCTCCCCGCTGGACAAAGCGGCCCGCGAGGCCGGCTACCGCGCCGTCTTCAACGCGGACCCGAACGTCGGCGGACGCTACTCGGCGCTCACCGCGTTCGGGCTGGTGCCGTGCGGCCTGGCCGGCGTGGACATCCAGGCGTTCCTGGACGAGGCCGAGGAAGCCGCGGAGGTCCTGAATGAGGACGCCGGGGAGAACATCGGTCTGGCCCTCGGCTCCGCGCTGGGCGGCACCAACCCCCTGCGCAACAAGATCGTCATCGCCGAGGACGGCTCCGGGATGGTGGGCTTCGCCGACTGGGCCGAACAGCTCATCGCCGAATCCACCGGCAAGCTCGGCACCGGTGTGCTGCCCGTGGTCGCCGGGCCGGACTCGCCGGAGGCCTCCCTCGGCGCCCCCGATGTCCTCGTCATACGCCTCGTCTCGGCCGATGCCGACGTCGAGCTCGGGGACAACGAAGTGGCTATTGCCGGCGGGCTCCCCACCCAGATGATGGCGTGGGAGTTCGCCACGGCCGTGGCCGGACGACTGCTGGGCATCAACCCCTTCGACCAGCCCGACGTCGAGGCCGCCAAGGTGGCCGCCCGCGGTCTGCTGGACGCCCAGCCCGAACCGTCACCGGCGGCCTTCACCGACGGCGCCATCGAGGTCCGCGGCGGCGACTGGCTCGGCGCTGCGGCAACCGCAGCGGAAGCCGTCAGCGCGCTGCTCGCCGAACTCGGCACGGACGGCTACCTCAGCGTCCAGGCCTACCTCGACCGGCTCGCTTACGCCCCGCTGGAGGGCGTCCGGGATCAGCTGGCGGCCATCAGCGGACGTCCCGTCACCTTCGGCTGGGGCCCGCGCTTCCTGCACTCCACCGGTCAGTTCCACAAGGGCGGACCCTCGATCGGCGCGTTCCTGCAGGTCACGGCCGCCGCTGCCACCGATCTGGCCATCCCGGACCGCCCGTTCACGTTCGGCGAGCTGATCTCGGCGCAGGCCGCCGGGGACGCCCAGGTCCTGTCCGAGCACGGCCGCCCGGTCCTCCGACTGCACCTCACGGACCGCGCCGCCGGCGTCCGGCAGCTCCAGGAGATCGTCTCGACGCTGGCCGGCCAGACCGCACCCTCCACGAGAAGCTAAGGCACCCACGCAACCATGCCAGACACAAAAACCGGCGGCCGGAAGTCCGCGACGCGTTCGGGAAGGTCTGCCCGCAACCCGCTCCGGGACCCGCGGGACCGCCGCCTGAACCGTATCGCCGGACCGTCGTCGCTGGTCCTGTTCGGGGTCACGGGGGACCTCGCCCGCAAGAAACTCATGCCGGCCGTGTATGATCTGGCCAACCGCGGGCTGCTCCCGCCGAGCTTCGCCCTCGTCGGCTTCGCCCGGCGGAAATGGGACGACGATGACTTCGCCGCCGAGGTGAAGGCGTCCGTCAAGGCACACGCCCGCACACCGTTCGACGAAGCCGTGTGGAAGCAGCTCTCCGAGGGCATCCGGTTCGTGCAAGGGGAATTCGACGACGACGACGCCTTCGCGCGGCTCAGCGCCACCATCGATGAGCTCGACGAGCAGCGCGGAACACGCGGGAATCACGCCTTCTACCTGTCCGTCCCGCCGAACGCCTTCGAACTGGTCTGCCGGCAGCTCTCCAAGCACGGGTTGGCGCAGGCCGAGGGCGGCAAATGGCGGCGCGTGGTGATCGAGAAGCCGTTCGGCCACGATCTCGCGTCGGCCCGCCAGCTGAACGACATCGTCGAATCGGTCTTCCCGCCGGACGCCGTCTTCCGGATCGACCACTATCTGGGCAAGGAGACGGTCCAGAACATCCTGGCGCTGCGTTTCGCCAACCAGCTGTTCGAACCGCTCTGGAACGCCAACTACGTGGACCACGTCCAGATCACCATGGCCGAGGACATCGGCACCGGTGGCCGGGCTGGCTACTACGACGGGGTCGGTGCGGCCCGCGACGTCATCCAGAACCACCTGCTCCAGCTCCTGGCGCTGACCGCAATGGAGGAACCGATCTCCTTCAACGCCGATGACCTGCGTGCGGAGAAGGAAAAGGTCCTCGCCGCAGTCCGGCTCCCCGAGGACCTGTCCACCCACTCTGCCCGCGGGCAGTTCACCGGCGGCTGGCAGGGCGGCGAGGAGGTGGTGGGTTACCTGGAGGAGGACGGCATTCCCGCCGACTCCACCACCGAGACGTTCGCCGCGATCCGGGTGGACATCAACACCCGGCGGTGGAGCGGCGTCCCGTTCTACCTGCGCGCCGGCAAAAGGCTGGGCCGCCGGGTGACCGAGATCGCCGTCGTGCTCAAACGGGCGCCGAACCTGCTCTTCACCGACCACGGCGAGGATGACTTCGGCCAGAACGCCGTCGTCATCCGGGTCCAGCCCGACGAGGGCGCCACCATCCGCTTCGGCTCCAAGGTGCCGGGCACCCAGATGGAAGTCCGCGATGTGACGATGGACTTCGGCTACGGCCACTCCTTCACGGAATCCAGCCCCGAAGCGTACGAACGGCTGATCCTGGATGTGCTGCTCGGCGAGCCGCCGCTGTTCCCCCGGCACGCGGAAGTCGAACTGTCCTGGAAGATCCTGGATCCCTTCGAGGACTACTGGGCCAGCCTCGGCACTCAGCCGGAACCCTACGCGCCCGGGAGCTGGGGGCCCGCCTCTGCCGACGAACTGCTTGCCCGTGACGGACGAACCTGGAGAAGGCCATGATTGTAGATCTTCCCGACACCACCACTTCCAAGATTTCCAAGAAACTCATGGCCCTGCGCGAGCAGGGCGGCGTGATTGCGCTGGGCCGGGTGCTCACCCTGGTGGTGGTCACCAAGTCCGGACTGGAAGAGGAGGCCATCGAGGCCGCCAACGAGGCCAGCCGCGAGCACCCCTGCCGGATCATTGTGCTTGCCGACGCCGGCGCCAAGGCCGCGACCAGGCTGGACGCCCAGATCCGGGTGGGCGGCGACGCCGGTGCCTCCGAGGTCATCCTGCTCCGCGGCTACGGCGAACTCGCCGAGGAAAGCGAATCCCTCGTGGCGGCCCTGCTCCTGCCGGACGCCCCGATTGTGGCGTGGTGGCCGCACGGCGCCCCGAAGAACGCCTGCGAGACGTCCATCGGCCGGATCGCGCACCGCCGGATCACGGACTCGGCCAACGAGTCCGATCCGCAGCGCGCCCTGGACAACATCCGCCGCACCTACAAGGCCGGCGACACGGACCTGGCGTGGACCCGCCTGACCAACTGGCGCATCCAGCTGGCCGCGGCCCTGGACCAGGTGGATGACGCACCGGTGACGGCCGTTGCCGTCGAGGGCGCCTCCGACTCCCCCAGCACCATCCTGCTCGCGGCCTGGCTCACCCTCGCCCTGGACGCACCGGTGACCATCGTGGCGGACCCCGCCGGAACCGGAATCCGGCGCGTTCGTCTCTCCCGGTCCGGGGGCGATGTGCAGTTGTTCCGTCCGGGCCTGACCGTAGCCGAGCTGACCCAGCCGGGCCAGCCGTCGCAGCGCATTTCCTTGCCGCGCCGGAGCCTGAAGGACTGCCTCGCCGAAGAACTGCGCCGGCTGGATCCCGACGAAGTATTTGGTGAAGTGATTACTATTGGACTGCCCCGTACCAACCTAAGGAGTGTCCGTCCCAGTGAGCGCTGACCCCAGAGTAAGCATCCATCCCGACTCGACCGTGCTCATGGCCGCCATCGCGGCACGCCTGATAACCAAGCTTGTGGATATCCAGGACAAACACGGCGAGGCGACGGTGGTGCTGACCGGGGGCACGATGGGGATCGGCTCGCTGAGGGCCGTAGCGGAGTCGCCGGCGGCACCGGCCGTTGACTGGTCCAAGGTCAACTTCTGGTGGGGCGACGAACGCTTCGTCGCCGAGGACGACGCCGAGCGCAACGCCCGGCAGGCGCATGAGGCGCTGCTTTCGCACATCGGCGCAGACCCGGCCCGCATCCATGTGCCCGGTTCCGCCGACGACTTCGGCACGCCGGAAGAGGCTGCCGCGGACTACGCCGCCCGGCTCGCCGAGGCCGGTGCGGCGGAGCACGCCGCCGACACGTCCGACGACCGTCCGGAGACACCGGGCCGGCTCCCTCGATTCGACATCGTCCTGCTGGGGGTCGGCCCCGACGCGCATGTGGCGTCGCTGTTCCCCGAGCAGGCCGGCATCCGCGAGAAGGAACTGATGGTGGTGGGCGTCCGCAACTCGCCCAAGCCCCCGCCGGGCCGGGTGTCCCTCACGCTGCCGGCGATCAACACGGCGTCGGAGATCTGGATGGTGGTGGCCGGGGAGGACAAGGCCGGCGCCGTGGGGCTGGCACTGGCGGGCGCTAACCCGGTCCAGGTCCCGGCGGCCGGCCCGCGCGGCCGGAATGAAACTCTGTGGCTCATCGACGAAAACGCGGCGGCCCGGGTCCCGGCACAGCTGGTCCGGAAGGGCTAATCCGGGGGGCTGATCCGGCAGAGCCAGGCAGTCAGGGCTCGTCCGGCAGACCTAATCCGGCAGGGTCCGGGCGGTCTGCACGCGACAACGTCCGAGCGGTGGATCTGCCTGGGATCGACCGAACCATCGGTGAACACCGTTACACAGGAATTCTTAGACATACCTGGCGTAGTTGCGCCGCGTTCCCGGCCGCACGCCGCGGAACTGGCGCAGATGCCCATCGTAGGCCGCCAGTAGCGGGCCCACCGTCATTTCATCATCAATATTCATCGGACCGCTCCTTGTTTTCCAAGCTGTTTTCCAAGCTGATCGGATACAAGAAGTGTCCCGATTATGTGCAGTATGCGAGGGCCTCACACGCAGCCGGAACAGGCTGGCGCCCCGCTCACGCGACCGGACGGCCCATAATCGTAGACTGAGCCGAATAGTTGATGTCGCCGACAAACTTCACCCGGGGGCGGGGCGGTGAAGTCACGCTTGACCAGGTCAGGCATGTTCGCCGCGGCCGAGGCATCAGCCTTGGTCGTCACCCGGAATGGCCGCGACTGGCAGGCCACGAGACCTCCTGGCGCATGATCTGCCGCACCAGCTCGGGCGAACACTCAGTCTGTTCCGCCGCGAGTTCGGCGTGGATTTGACGATACCCGTAGGTATCTTCGGACTCCTCGAAATAGTGTTGGATCCGCGCTGTCAGGGCCTTCCGGCGAGCGGCTCGCACACTGCCGCTGCTCCCGCGCGAAGTAAGTGGCTGCATTTTCAGGAATAGAGTCTCCGCCACTTTCAGTGGACCCCATTTTAGGAGGGCCCACTGTCCGAGAACTCCGTAGCAGTTCAGTTTCCCTTCGGTCGGGGAGAGGGCTACATCTCAGGCGAGGCCACGACGTTGCACAGTTGCACGGGCCCGGTCAGGTCGTCAAGGGCGTGGTTGAGATGATCGATTCGTTCCTGTGCGGCTGCTCTGAGCCTGGTGCCTACGACGGCCCAGTCCGCCGAGGTCGGGTTTGAAGGAAGATCGATCAGGAGTTCTGAAATTTCAATGACGGACATTCCCACCCGTTGAGCCACTCGAATCACCTTGATCCGGCAGGCATCTTCTTCGTTGAAGCGACGTTGATTGCCAGGTGTTCGCTCGCCGGCGATAAGACCATGTTTGTCGTAAAATCGCACGGCCGACGAGTTCACCTTGCTGGCGCGGGCCAAGTCCGAAACTGTCATGGATTTTGTGGGCATTGTTTCGTGGAACCTCTCCAATTGACTTCAACCTTTGTTCAACTTTTAGCATCGATGCATGACCCAACGCAACCAGCTCGATACCCTCCACGTGCACAGAGGACCCATTGCCGGGAGTTCGGTGGCACTTATTGCTGCGAGCATGCTCACTGTCATGGCTGGAGCGACGATCTCCCCTGCGCTGCCGAAGATGGCCGACTACTTCGCTGGGGTTGAGAATTCCGGCTTCCTCGTCAGGCTCGTTGTCACCATCACCGCGCTGTCAATAGCTATCTCAGCTCCCATTCTTGGCTGGCTCAACGATCGGCTCAGTCGATCCCTTGTCCTCAGGGTCTCTGTTGCCCTCTACGTGATAGCGGGTTCGGCAGGGTTGTGGATTGACAATTTGCCGGCGCTCATGGTCTCCCGAACAATCCTCGGTATCGCGGTGGCTGGTGCAATGACGTCGTCTACTGCGCTGATCTCCGAATGGTTCACCGGCGAGCGACGGTCCAGGATGTTTGGCTTTCAAGCCGCTGCGAGCGGGCTCGGCGGGGCGGTGTTCCTGTCCCTGGGTGGAGCACTGGCGGCCGTTAGCTGGAATGCGTCTTTCGCCGTCTACCTCTTGTCACTGCCAGTCGCGATCCTTGTCGCATGGAAAGTCACCGACCCTCCTCCGGCGCCGAAATTCGACGCTGAGCTTCAATCGGTGACGCGCAGTAATGCCACGGGTCTGATTTTGGGAATCGTGGTCCTGGCGTTTGTGATCCAGATCGTCTTTTATGTCGTGCCGACTCAATTGCCCTTTCTCCTCGGCGAGATGGGCGGCAATTCCCCGACCACGGGCCTCGTGATCGGGTGGATGGTCCTGGTTCAGGCCCTCGCCAGCTTGAGCTTCCGATGGGTGTCCCGCCTAGGGTTCCGCCATGTCGCGTTGGTCAGCATGGTTCTGATGTCGGCCGGTATGACAACGGTCGGCGCCTCAGGCGCTACCGCCCAGGTTTTGGTGGGCCTGACGATCTCAGCCCTCGGAGTCGGTCTCGTCATGCCAAATCTCAACTCTTGGATATCGAACCACACCTCGTCTGCGAATCGAGCGCGCGCGATCGGAGCGTTGATCTCCGCCATGTTCCTGGGGCAATTCGTTTCACCCCTCATCGCGGAGCTGGTCATTCGGGGAGGCAACACAGCTCCGGCTTTTCTTGCCGCGGGGTTGCTCTCACTGGTGGCAGCTATCGCCGTCCTCGCCATTTCCACTGCCAACATCCGGCGATCCGCCTCACGAAAGAAGGCCAAGAAATAATGAAGCCCAGGGTTTCCCTCATAATTGATGTCGCCTGCGCCTGGTCACACATCGCATTCGGGCGCGTGACGAGTGTGATCAACGACAAGGGCTGGGATCCAGACACCTACCGGCTTGGGTATTTGCCGCACCAGCTCGACCTATCAGCGACAACGACCGGCGAGCCACTCCTTCGCATGCTCCATGAACGGTTTGGGCCGGGCGTGGACCTGGAGAATGAGCGCGTGCGAGCGATAGCCGTGGAGGAGGGAATCGCTCTCGATTATGAAAACGGCATTCACTCCAACACCTTCGGCGCTCATCGGGCGATCTACGATGCCAGCCAAGCCGGGCGCGGCACATCCATGGTGCGGGCGCTTTTCCGGGCTCATTTCAGCGAGGGAGAGAACATCGCCGACCCATTGTTCCTGATTCTCTGACCCGCAACCACATTTTTTATGGACAAAGGAATTCAATGAAAATCGGAATCATCGTAGGAAGCACCCGCCCGGGACGTCGATCCATCGTGGTCGCCGAATGGGTGAAATCCATTGCAGACAGACGTCAAGGACACGACTTCGCCCTGCTAGACCTGCTCGACTACAACCTCCCCCACCTCAACGAAGCGATCCCCGCAGCCATGGGGAAACCGTACGAACAAGGCCACACACGCGCATGGTCCGAATCAGTCGCGTCCTGCGACGGCTTCATCATCGTCACCCCCGAATACAACCACTCGATTCCGGGAGTTCTGAAGGACGCCTTGGACTACCTGTTTGGCGAGTGGCACAACAAGGCCGTTGGCTTCGTTGGATATGGGCTATTGGGCGGCGCCCGAGCGGTTGAGCACCTGCGAACCATCTCCGCAGAACTGATGCTCGCCGATGTCCGGGCGCAGGTCGCAATATCTCTCTTTACCGACTTTGTCGACATGGAGATTCTCAATCCCGGCGACCACAATGTGGACACCGCGAATCAAATGCTTAATCAACTATTGAGCTGGAGCAGTGCCTTGGGCCAGCTCCGTGATGCCCCGATAGACGCGGCATCGTTCGTCGAAGCCTAAAGAGCGTCGGTGGTTGCGCTCCACAGGGTGACATCGAAACACCCAGGTGGGATTTGCGCTGCGTTTGGGGAACGGCGACCGGTCGCCCTCAGTGCTAGTCCAGCGCTTTCATCGGAGCTGGGCTGAAGGGTGTTGCAACGACCCTTGGAATACGCCGGCATGGGCATGCTCCCGTTCTTCGATTTCACAGCGAACCAGGCCTGGGCGAACCTCGCGGTCCTGGCCGCAGACCTGGTCTCCCGGCTCCAGCTCGCCGCCCTGCCCGAGGGCCACAGGGCACGGGCCTGGAACATCAAACGCTGGCGCTACCGGCTCTTCGCCACCGCCGGGAAGATCATCAGCCGCGCCCGTAAAAGCCGTCTCCTGCTGCCCGCCGCCGCGCCGGAGCAACCCCCGATCAGCACCCTGCTCGAAGCCATCAGCAGAATCGCAGCGGCCGCGGACCGTCCAGCGGCCCTCCTGCGGGCCTTACACGGCAGCCGACGGAAGATCACGAGCAGGAAAAAAGAACACCAACGGGATCAGTGGAAGCCCGCGCCCACCCCGGCGGCCCAGGGACAGCCACGCCCGAAATCCGATTCAGCCCACCGGGACGGCAAACCCGCATCCAGCGCCCCGACCGCCGTCCGATGAAAAATCCGGGCCAGCCCGGCAGCCCGCTAGTCCGGCAGGGTCCGGGCGGCCCGCAGCCGCTCAAGGGCTCCGGCCAGTACGTCTTCGGCGTCCTGTCCGGAGCGCCGCTCTTTAACGTATTCGAGGTGGCTCTTGTAGCCTTCCGGCGGGAAGTCCTCAAGGGCGAACTGCGCCTCGTCCCGGGTGGCCGTGCCTCCGCAGCGGCGGCAGTCCCACACCCCGGGGATCTGGTCTTCGGGAAGCCGGGCGAACACCAGCGGCGTTTCGTGCCCCTTGGCGCACCGGTACGAGACCTTGATGCGGGGCTGCCGGGCGCCGGCGCCGCCGGGGGGCTCCTGGCGGGGCGATGCCCCTTCCGTGGCTCCGACGCGGAGGCCCTTGAATCCGGAGACAGCATGCAGCATCGGGAACTCCTGGCTACGCGGCGGCGGGAATGGTTAATGCCATCAGCCACAGTGTAGTTCTTCACTTCCCGCTACGGGCAGTGCCCGCGTCGGCGGACATGTTCTGACCCCCGCATCTGCTTCAGCGCCGCACCGGATCTTCGCCGGTGGCATGTCATCCCGCGACGGTATTCCGATCGCCCCGATCGGGGTGACGGATCTTCACCCCGGTGCGAGAATGTCTGCATGCTCACCTTCCTGGCGACCGAACGGCTTCTGCTGCGTCAGTTCACCGCCGACGACGGCGGGCTACTCGTGGAGCTGGACAGCGATCCGCGCGTGATGCGGTACATCACCGGCGGCACCCCCACCTCCCGGGAAGAAATTCAAGGTGACGTACTCCCGGCATTCCTCGACTACTACCGGCGCTTTCCCGGCTACGGGTTCTGGGCCGCGCTCGAAAAGACGACCGGGGAATTTCTCGGCTGGTACCATTTCCGGCCGGGCCCCAACGATCCACACGATCAGCCGGAACTCGGCTACCGGCTGCGTCGCGCGGCGTGGGGAAAGGGGTTCGCGACGGAGGGATCGCGGGCGCTGATCGCCAAGGGGTTCACCGAGTTTGGGGTGCAGCGTGTTGTGGCCTCGACTATGGCAGTCAACACGGCATCCCGAAGGGTGATGGAGAAGTCCGGGATGCGGCTAGTACGGGCCTTCGTCGCCGACTGGCCGGTGTCCATTCCTGGCGATGAGCATGGCGACGTCGAGTACGCGATCACCATGGATGAATGGGCTGACCTTTCCCGCCTCCGGCGCATGGAAGATACGCCTTCAACCCGCCAAAACAAGATCTAGGTCATCCGGCCCAGCGGGACGGTAGATCGGCGGGTCGGTGGATCCAGGCTAGGAGTCGCCGCCGCTGCTGAAGCGCATGATCAGGCCGAGAGCGATGATTACCGCGCCCCAGGTCACGCCGAGGATGACGGTGAAGCGGTTCAGGTTCCGCTCCGCCACGCCGGAGGAGCTCAGCCCGGAGCTCATCCCGCCGCCGAACATATCGGACAGGCCGCCGCCGCGTCCCTTGTGGAGCAGGATGAGCAGGGTCAGCAGGAGGCTGGTGATGCCCAGGAGTACCTGCAGAATGACATGAAGAACGTCCACGACGGCCTTTCAGAAGATTTGGATTGCGGGGGCCCAGCCTGTCTCCGGACTAATCCGTCAGCAGGTGACTCTCGAACCTGACAATATTAGCAAACTCGGCCGCATCCAGGCTGGCACCGCCAACAAGCAACCCGTCCACGTCGCGTTCCTTGAGGATCGAGGCCGCATTGTTGGCCTTCACCGAGCCGCCGTAGAGCAGCCGGGTCTTAGCGGCAATGTCCGCACCGAAGAGGGTTGCGAGCTCGGCACGGATGGCGGCGCACATTTCCTGCGCGTCGCCGGGCCCGGCAACTTCGCCGGTTCCGATCGCCCAGACCGGCTCGTAGGCGACGACGAGTTCGGCAGCCTGCCCGGGGGTGAGGCCTTCGACGCCGGCCCGCACCTGCGCGAGCGTGTGCTCCACATGAGTGCCTGCCTGCCGGACCTCCAGGCCTTCGCCGGCGCACAGCACGGGGGTAATGCCGTGGCGGAACGCGGCCAGGGTCTTGGCGTTGAGAACCGCGTCGGACTCGTGGTGGATGCTGCGGCGTTCGCTGTGGCCGACGAGGACGTACCGGCAGCCGAGCTTAGCCAGGAACTGGCCGGAGATGTCGCCGGTGTAGGCGCCGGAATCGAACTGGGACAGGTCCTGGCCGCCGTAGACGACTTGAAGTTCATCGCCTTGAACGAGCGTCTGGACGCCGCGGAGATCCGTGAACGGCGGGAAAACGGCCACCTCCACCCGGCTGTAGTCGTGCTTGGCGTCGGACAGAGTCCAGGCCAGCTTCTGCAGAAGGGTGATGCCCTGGACATGGTCCATGTTCATCTTCCAGTTGCCTGCGATGAAGGGCGTGCGGTCGAATGTGCCGTTGGTTGACGTGGTCACGTGATCTCCAAAAGGTTCGTAGCAGTGGAACAGCCGGCAGGATGCCCGCCGTAACGGGCGCCCTGCCGGCCGGGGGGTCTAGCGGTCCAACACGCTCAAGCCGGGGAGTTCCTTGCCTTCAAGGTATTCCAGGCTGGCGCCGCCGCCGGTGGAAATGTGGCCGAACGCCTCATCGGCGAAGCCGAGTGTCCGGACCGCGGCAGCGGAGTCGCCGCCGCCCACGACGGTGAACGCGTCAGTTTCGGTCAGCGCCAGGGCGATGGCCCGGGTGCCGGCCGCGAACGCCGCGAACTCGAACACGCCCATGGGGCCGTTCCAGAACACAGTCTTCGCGTCCTTGATCCGTTCCGCGAAGGCTGCTGCCGATTCGGGTCCGATGTCCAGGCCGATTCCCTGGGCGCCGAAGCTGCTGCCCTCGATCGCCTCGGCAGGGACTGTTTCGTGGTCCGCGTCGGCGGCGAACGTGGCGGCCACCACAACGTCTGTGGGGATCACGAACTCGGTGCCGGCGGCCGCGGCGCGCTTGAGGTAGTCCTGCACGACTGGGATCTGGTCGGCTTCCAGCAGGCTGCCGGCCACCTTATGGCCCGCGGCTGCGAGGAAGGTGAACAGCATGCCGCCGCCCACCAGGATCGTGTCCGCCTTGCCGATCAGCCGGTCGATCACGGCGAGTTTGTCCGAGACCTTGGAGCCGCCGAGTACAACAACGTAGGGACGCCGGGTGTCGGTGGTGAGCTTGCGCAGCACCTCCACCTCCGTGCGCACAAGGTCGCCCTGGTAGGACGGCAGCCTGGTGGCGACGTCGTACACGCTGGCGTGTTTGCGGTGCACAGCACCGAAGGCATCGTCCACGAAGGCGCCGTCGGATCCGGTGAGAGCCGCCAGTTCGTCCGCGAACGCGCCGCGTTCGGCGTCGTCCTTACTCGTCTCGCGCGCGTCAAAGCGCACGTTTTCCAGGACCAGCACTTCGCCGTCCTGCAGCGAGCCGGCGAGGGCCCGCGCGGACGCTCCGACGGTGTCCTCCGCGAGGGAGACGGCGAACGGTGCCAGCTCCGCCAGCCGGACCGCGGCGGGCGTCAGTGAGTACTTGGCATCGGGGGCGCCCTTGGGGCGGCCGAGGTGCGCTGCGACCAGCACGCGGGCACCGGCGTCCGTGAGCTTCGCCAGCACTGGGAGGGAGGCCTTGATCCGGCCGTCGTCAGTCACTGAAGAGCCGTCGAGCGGCACGTTCAGGTCACTTCTGACCAGAACGTACCGCCCGCGGACACCATCAGCGATCAGTTCGTTGAGGGTGTGGAATGTCATGGGTCTTACCCTAGCCCAGCTTGGCTGCGACGAGCTCCGTAAGGTCCACGAGGCGGTTGGAGTAGCCCCATTCGTTGTCATACCAGGCAACAACCTTGACCTGGTTGCCGATCACCTTGGTGAGGCCGGAGTCGAAGATGGAGGACGCCGGGTCGCCGACGATGTCCGAGGAGACGATCGGCTCGTCGGTGTAGGTCAGCAGGCCCAGCAGCTCGTCGGACTCGGAGGCAGCCTTGAGGACGGCATTGACTTCCGCGACGGTGGTTTCGCGGGACACGACGACGGTCAGGTCCGTGGCCGAGCCGGTGGGTACCGGGACGCGGATGGCGTAGCCGTCGAGCTTGCCCTTGAGTTCCGGCAGGACCAAGCCGATCGCCTTGGCCGCCCCCGTGGAGGTGGGGACCATGTTGATGGCTGCGGCGCGGGCGCGGCGGAGGTCCTTGTGCGGGCCGTCTTGCAGGTTCTGGTCGGCGGTGTAGGCGTGGATGGTGGTCATCAGGCCGCGCTCGATCCCGAACGCGTCATTGACCACCTTGACCAGCGGGCCGAGGCAGTTGGTGGTGCAGGAAGCGTTCGAGATGATGTGGTGCGCGGCCGGGTCGTAGAGCCCCTGGTTGACGCCCATCACGATCGTGATGTCCTCGTCCGAGGCGGGAGCGGAGATCAGAACCTTCTTGGCGCCGGCGTCGATGTGCTTCTGCGCGTCGGCGGCCTTGGTGAAGAAGCCGGTCGACTCGATCACGATGTCGACGCCGAGCTCGCCCCAGGGGAGCTTTGCCGGATCGCGCTCGGCGAGGACCTTGATGATGTTGCCGTCGACGACGATGTTGCCGTCCTTGACCTCGATGCTCGCCTGCAGGCGCCCGCCGACGGAGTCGTACTTGAGCAGGTGGGCGAGGGCTTCCGGGCTGGTGAGGTCGTTGACTGCCACGATCTCGAGGTCTGCGCCCTGAGCGAGTGCGGCGCGGAAGTAGTTGCGGCCAATACGGCCGAAGCCGTTGATACCAATACGGGTAGTCACTTTTTCAGTCTCCTTGGTGCTCTTGCGAGCACGACTAGTTGAGAAGGCGTTCAAGCCAACTAACAAATCCCGCACGCCATTGGGCAGAGATGATCTACAGATCGGAGGGCGACCAGCCACATTGCTGAAGGCTGACCGCCTTCCGTGATCTATCTTACGTTTAACACGGTCTGCCCCCGCAAGTGCGGGGGCAGACCGTCCACGATTCGGGCCGAACGGCGCGCTGTGTGCGCTTTGTTACAGCCGTGTGAACGCCGCCCTGCAGTGGAACAGCCTTAGAGCGTGATGAGGCCGGTCGCGTTCTTGCGGGCGGCGTCGAAGCGCCCGGCGACGTCGGCCCAGTTCACGATGTTCCAGAACGCCTTGACGTAGTCGGCCTTGACGTTGACGTAGTCCAGGTAGAAGGCGTGCTCCCACATGTCCAGCATCAGCAGCGGGGTGGTGCCCACCGCCACGTTGCCCTGCTGGTCGTACAGCTGTTCGATCACCAGGTTGCCGCCGATCGGCTCGTAGGCCAGGAAGGCCCAGCCGGAGCCCTGCAGGCCCAGGGCCGCCGCGCTGAAGTGGGCGCGGAAGGCGTCAAAGGAGCCGAATGCATCATCGATCGCGGCTGCGAGCTCCCCCTCGGGCTTGTCGCCGCCGTCCGGGGAGAGGTTCTTCCAGAACACAGTGTGGTTGATGTGGCCGCCGGTGTGGAAGGCAAGGTCCTTGGAGAGGCGGTTGATGTTGGCAAAATCGCCCGTCTCGCGCGCCCCGGCCAGCTGCTTCAAGGCGTTGTTGGCCCCGGCCACGTAGGCGGCGTGATGCTTGCTGTGGTGCAGCTCCATAATCCGTGCGGAAATGTGCGGCTCCAGCGCGGCATAGTCATAGCTGAGGTCTGGCAGTACGTACTCGGTCACAAAATCCTCCAATGTCGTGGACTGGTTGTCCGGTTGGTATCTCTCGGATTGTGCATCCGGATGGTGTGGCACCCGGAAATCTCTGGATCGGAATCCAGTGGGCATAGCCTCCGGTCCCCCGGAGGTATTCCCGGCCGCCGGACCCGATTCTGGCCCTGCTGCCAGGGTGCGGCTACTCGTCCAGCATCTCTGGGGTCACATTGGCCTCCGTGCCGGGGATGCCGAGGTCCTGGGCGCGTTTGTCCGCCATGGCGAGCAGCCGGCGGATGCGGCCGGCGATGGCGTCCTTTGTCATCAACGGATCCGAGAGCCGGCCAAGCTCGTCCAGGCTGGCCTGCTTGTGCGCGACCCGGAGTTCGCCGGCGTATTTGAGGTGGTCCGGGACGTCGTCGCCGAGGATCTCCAGCGCGCGGTCCACGCGGGCTCCGGCGGCGACGGCGGCCTGCGCGGAACGGCGCAGGTTGGCGTCGTCGAAGTTGGCCAGCCGGTTGGCGGTGGCGCGGACTTCCTTGCGCATGCGCCGCTCCTCCCAGACCATCAGCGCGTCGTGGGCGCCCATCCTGGTCAGCAGCGCGGCGATGGTGTCGCCGTCGCGGATGACAACGCGGTCCACTCCCCTGACCTCGCGGGCCTTGGCCTGGATGCCGAGGCGGCGTGCGGCGCCAACGAGGGCCAGGGCCGACTCCGGCCCCGGACAGGTGACCTCCATGGCGGAGGACCGGCCCGGCTCGGTAAGCGAGCCGTGGGCGAGGAACGCGCCGCGCCAGACAGCCTCGGCGTCGGCGGCGGATCCGTTGACCACGGCCGAGGGGAGACCGCGGACGGGGCGTCCGCGGGCGTCCAGCAGCCCGGTCTGGCGGGCGAGGGATTCGCCGTCACGCACTACCCGGACCACGTAGCGGCTGCCGCGGCGCAGTCCCCCGCCGGAGACCACGATGATCTCGCTCTGGTGCCCGTAGACCTCGGCGATGGCCGCGCGCAGCCGCCGCGCGGTCGAGGCGAGGTCGACTTCGGCCTCGATCACGATCCGGCCGGAGATGATGTGCAGTCCGCCGGCGAAGCGGAGCATGGCGGACACTTCAGCCTTGCGGACCGAGGACTTCTTGATGTCCAGCCGGGAAAGTTCTTCCTTGACCGATGCTGTCAGTGCCATGGCACCTCTCCTACCTGTTCCCGAAAATGTCGTGGTACGCCGTTGCCAGACGCAGCGGGTCGTGGATCGGCCGGCGGCTCGACGCCCCCACTTTACCCAACACCACCTCGGCACCGAGCATCCCGGCGGCCTGCTCGAACTCGGGGAGGTCCGGCACCGACGCCGGGTCGGCCAGGACGACGTCGACCGTGAAGTCCGGCGCGTACTCCCGCAGCACCCGCAGATGGTCCGCGGCGGACATGCCCAGGGTTTCCTTGGTGTCCGTCGCGAGGTTCATGGTGAGGCAGCGGCGGGCGGCCGTGTTGCAGAGCGCCTCCCGCATTTCCGGCAGCAGCAGGTGCGGCAGCACCGAGGTGTACCAGGATCCGGGGCCGAGGATCACCCAGTCGGCCAGTTCAATCGCGGTGAGCGCCTCGATGCAGGCGGGCGCGTCCGCCGGCAGCAGCCGGACGTGTTCCAGCGAGCCGGCGACGGCGCATTTCGCCTGGCCACTGAGGGTCTGCAGTCTGCTGCCGCCGTCCGGCGCGGTGACGCGGACCTGCCCTTCGATGGTCAGCGGGATGCTGGACATGGGCAGGACCTCGCCGCGTGCCCCCAGCAGGGCACCGGCCCATTTGAGTCCGGCGACGGTGTCGCCGAGCAGTTCCCACAGGGTGACGATCAGCAGGTTGCCCATGGCGTGGTCGTCGAGGGAGCCGCCGCGGCCCTTCCCCGGCTCGAAGCGGTGCTGCATCACGTCGCGCCAGGTGCGGCCCCAGTCGGAGTCATCGCACAGCGCGGACAGCGCCATGCGCAGGTCTCCGGGCGGGAGGACACCGTACTCCTCGCGCAGCCGGCCGGAGGAGCCGCCGTCGTCCGCGACGGTGACGATCGCGGTCAGTTCGGAGGTCAGCAGTCGCAGCGCGGACAGCGAGGCGGAGAGGCCGTGGCCGCCTCCGAGCGCGACGACGGAGGGGCCTTTGTCCTGCTGGCTGGCGAAAGCCGCGCTGGCAGGCGAGACCAGGGGCAGCGGCCCGGTAAGCAGCACCATTATTCCCGGCCCAGGTCCCGGTGCGTGGTGGTCACGGTGACGCGCGGGTACTGCGCGAGCCGGCGGGACAGTTCGACGGCGACGGCCACCGAGCGGTGTTTCCCGCCGGTGCAGCCGACGGCGATGGTCGCATAGTGCTTATTCTCGCGCCGGTAGCCGTCCAGGACCGGTTCGAGGGCCAGGACGTAGCGTTCCACGAAGCTGCTGACGCCCTGTGCCTCAAGCACGTAGTCGCTGACGTCTTTGTCCAGACCGGTATGCGGCCGCAGCGCCGGGACCCAGTGCGGGTTCGGGATGAAGCGGGCGTCCGCGACGAAGTTCGCGTCCACGGGGAGGCCGTATTTGAAGCCGAAGCTCATAACGTTCAGCCGGAGGGCCACGGGCCCGGTCTCGCTGAACAGTTCGGTGATCGCGGTGGCGAGGCCGTGGACGTTCAGCGGCGAGGTGTCCAGGACGATGTCCGCGGAGTTCCGCAGCTCGTGCAGCAGTTCACGCTCGGCGGCAATGCCGTCGAGGATCCGGCCGCCGCCCTGCAGCGGGTGGGGCCGCCGGCCCTGTTCGAAGCGGCGGACCAGGACGTCGTCGTTCGCGTCGAGAAACAGCACCCGGAAGGTGACACCGCTCGCCGCCAGGTTGCGGAGGGCGGCCCGGATGTCGGCGAAGAGGTCCTTGCTGCGGACATCCATCACGACGGCGAGCTTGGAAATGGAACCCGGCGCATGGGACACGAGTTCGGCGAGGGTGCCGAGCATCTGCGGCGGCAGGTTTTCCACAACGTACCAGCCGTGGTCCTCGAGGGCGTCGGACGCAGTACTGCGGCCTGCCCCTGACATGCCGGTCACCACGAGCAGTTCCGCCTCAACGGGTTTGACCGGCGTCATGCCGTCCGTGTCCGGTCCGGATCCTGCCGTCGACTCTGCCATCGGTGAAGCCCCATTCTGCTGTGCGTCTCTGCTGTGTCCTGCTTCTGGCCCTGCCGGGGCGCAGCCGCACGGGTGTCCTGCCCCGCGCAGGCCGCTTCCCACGTCCTAACCCTAGCTAAGTTTGCCGGTGCTAGCTAAGTTTCGAGGATTTCGCCGGTGGTCATGTTGACGGCGGGGACGGCTGCGGCCGCCCCGCCGTCGTCGTCGGTGAAGTGCCGGACCACCGCCGCGGCCAGGGACGGCCCGATCCCCATTGCGCCGGTGAGCTCCTCCACGGAAGCAGCCCTGATGCTCCGGACCGAGCCGAACTGGGCCAGCAGCGCCTTGCGCTTGGACTCGCCGAGGCCCGGCACGCCGTCGAGCGCGGAGACCGTCATCGCCTTGCCGCGCGTTTGCCGGTGGAAGGAGATGGCGAAGCGGTGGGCCTCGTCCCGGATGCGCTGCAGCAGGTAGAGCCCGGCCGAGGCGCGGGGCAGGATCACCGGGAAGCCGCTGTCCGGCAACCAGACCTCCTCGAGCCGTTTGGCGAGCCCCACGACGTAGACGTCCTCGATGCCGAGCTCGGCGAGGGCCCGGGCCGCAGCGTTCACCTGGGGCTGGCCGCCGTCGACCACCACGAGGTTCGGCGGGTAGGCAAACCTGGTCCGCGGCGCCGGCGTCGTAGTATCTGCAACCGCAACCGCCACGGCCGCGCTGACCCTGGCCTCCTGGGACGCTTGATGCCCCGGCGTCCGGGCGGCGTCCGCCTGCCCGGCTTTTTCCTGGAGGTAGTTGCGGAATCGCCGCGTCAGCACGTCATGCATCGCGGCGGTGTCGTCGTTCGCGGCGGCGCCGGTGACGGAGAACTTCCGGTACTCGGACTTTTTCGGCAGACCGTCCTCGACCACCACCATGGACCCCACCACGTTGGTGCCCTGGATGTGCGAGATATCAAAGCATTCGATCCGCAGCAGCGCCACCGGCAGCTCCAGCGCCTCCTGCAGTTCCTGGAGCGCCTGCGACCGCATGGTCAAGTCACCCGCGCGCCGCGACTTGTGGAGCATGAGGGCGTGTTCGGCGTTGTCCCGGACGGTGGACAGAAGAGCGGCCTTGTCCCCGCGCTGCGGGACGCGGACGTCCACGCGGGCCCCGCGCAGGCCGCTGAGCCATTCGGCGAGCTCCACGGCGTTGCTGGGGTCCGTGGGAACCAGGACCTCGCGGGGCAGCCGGCCCTGCAGCCCGGCTTCCTCCCCATACACCTGCTGGAGCAGGTGCTCCACGAGGTCCGGGGTGGTGGAGTCCTCGACCTTTTCCACCACCCAGCCGCGCTGGCCGCGGATCCGGCCGCCGCGGACGTGGAAGACCTGGACGGCGGCCTCAAGCTCGTCCTCGTGCAGGGCGAAGACGTCCGCGTCGGTGCCCTCGGCGAGGACAACGGCGTTGCGCTCGAAGACCTTCTTGAGCGCCACGATGTCGTCCCGGATGCGGCCGGCACGCTCGTAGTCGAGTTCCGCGACGGCGGCGGCCATGTCCCTTTCCAGCCTCGTGACGAAGGGCTTGGCCTCGCCGCCCATGAACGTGCAGAAGTCCTCGGCCAGGGCGCGGTGGTCCGCCGCCGAGATCCGGCCGACGCACGGGGCAGCGCACTTGTCGATGTAGCCGAGCAGGCAGGGCCGGCCGCTGGCCTCGGCGCGTTTCAGGACGCCGGCGCTGCAGCTGCGGACCGGGAAGACCCGCAGCAGGGTGTCCATGGTGTCCCGGATGGCGCCGGCGGTGTAGGGGCCGAAGTACCGGGTGCCCTTGCGGCGCTCCCCGCGCAGGACCTGGACCCGGGGGTACTTCTCGCCCATGGTGACAGCGAGGTAGGGGTAGCTTTTGTCGTCCCGGAACATCACATTGAATCGGGGCTTGAACTCTTTGATCCACGTGTATTCGAGCTGCAGGGACTCCAGTTCACTCCCGACGACGGTCCATTCGACGCTGCTCGCCGTGTGGACCATCGCATAGGTTTTGGGCAGCAGCCCGGCGGGGTTGGCGAAGTAGGAATTCAGCCGGGATCGGAGACTCTTGGCCTTGCCCACATAGATGACGCGCCCGTGCGGGTCGCGGAAGCGGTAGACGCCCGGATTGGTCGGAATCTCACCCGTCTGGGGTCGGTAACTCGCTGGATCTGCCACAATCCAAGTCTACTGAGCCGGCTGCGGTCTCTCTTACACTGCTGACCCGGGCAGGGCCGTCCCGGGCGGGCCGTCCCGGGCGGGGCCGCGGCGGGCGCCCGCTGCGGGACGGCCGTGCTTACCCGTCCGGGCTATTCGGCCGTTTTGCTCTGGTTGTAGCTCGAGGACCGCTCCTGGCCGCTCAACCCGGCGATCGCATCCATGATTCGGTCGGTGACCTGGCGGCGGGCCGGGAGCGAATGGTCCGGGCCGGTCTTGTCAAAGTACAGCGGTTCGCCAACCTTCATGGTGAAGTGCTGCGGTTTGACCGATTTGCTGTCCGCCGGCTGGAGGTTCTCGGTGCCGATCAGGCCCACCGGGATCACCGGGGCCCCGGTGGTCAGGGCCAGCCAGCCGACGCCGGTGCGGCCGCGGTACAGGATCCCGTCGCGGGAACGGGTGCCCTCGGGATAGATACCGATGCCCTTGCCGGCGTCCAGTATCTCCAGCAGGGTCTTCAGCGCCTGGACGCTGGCCGCCTGCTCGCCGCGCTCGACCGGGATGGAGCCGACCGCCTCGAAGAAGGACTTCATGACCCGGCCTTTGACACCGCCGGTGGTGAAATACTCCGCTTTCGCGAAGAACGCTACCGGGCGGGGCATGAGGGCCTGGACGATCACGCTGTCCAGGAAGGAGAGGTGGTTCGGCGCCACGATGAACGGGCCCTCTTTGGGCACGTTTTCGAGTCCGATGACCGTGGGGCGGCAGGTCGAGGCGACAAGCCCCCGCGTGGTCCAGCGGATCGCGTCAAACATTGCCATTGATGGGCACCTCGTTCAGGGTCTGCAGGGCATCGGTGTCCAGGGCAACAGCCAGGATGGAGTCCCGCCTGACAATGGTCTCGTGGATTGCGGCGGTGTCAGGAACGACCGCCACAGCGCCGGCCCCGCGGAGTTCGCCGTCGGCCGCAAAGCCCCAGCCTACCCCGATGCAGTCAAGGCCGTTGGCGGCGGCGCCGGCGACGTCCTGGGCACGGTCCCCCACCATGACGGCATGTTCTGTGTGCGGACCGGACACCGCTTTCAAGTCGGCCAGTGCGGCGGCAACAATGCCGGCCTTGCCTGAAGTCCCGGCCGCTGCTGCCTCGTCGGCGGCCGAGCCGCGGATGGAGTGGAAGAGACCGGCGATGCCGTGGTGGTCCAGCACGGTGCGGGCGAGGCCCTCGGGCTTCTGGGTGGCGACGGCGATGGGACGGCCAGCCGCTACGAAGGCTTCCAGCAGGGACAGGATGCCCGGGTAGAGCCGGCTCTGCGCGATGCCGGTGGAGCGGTAATGCGCCCGGTAGATCCGGATGGCGTCGTCCAGTAGGGCCGCCGGAACCCCGGCGGTCTCCGTCAGGGCATGACTGAGTTTCGGGCCGATCATCGTATCCATCAGGGCTTTGTCCGGCACGCTGAGCCCGAGCTCAGTGAGGGCCGCCGCGATTCCGTCCGCAATGCCCTGCGCCGGATCGACAAGAGTGCCGTCCAGGTCAAAGATCACGGGCACAGTTGAAGGGTTCACCGGCCTAGTTTCTCATGTGTGAACGTAAGCCGGTAACTCGCATGCTTCAACGGGAATACTTCCGGGGATTCTGCGGCCTAAGCGAGGATGTCGGCCAGGAAGGCTGCCGTGTGGCTCTCCGTGGACCTGGCCACCTGCTCCGGGGTGCCCGTGGCCACGATGCGGCCGCCGCCGGACCCGCCGTCGGGCCCGAGATCAACCACCCAGTCCGCGCTCTTGATGACGTCGAGGTTGTGCTCGATGGTGATAACGGTGTTGCCCTTGTCCACGAGGCCCTGGAGCACCAGGAGGAGCTTCCGGATGTCCTCGAAGTGCAGGCCCGTGGTGGGCTCGTCCAGCACGTAGATGCTGCGCCCGTTGGAGCGTTTCTGCAGCTCCGCCGCGAGCTTCACGCGCTGGGCCTCGCCGCCGGAGAGCGTGGTGGCAGGCTGGCCCAGCCGGACATAGCCGAGTCCGACGTCGACCAGGGTGGACAGGTGCCGGGCGATCGGAGAGAACGCCGCGAAAAACTCGGCGCCTTCCTCGATGGGCATGTTCAGGACATCGGCGATGGTCTTGCCCTTGTAGTGGACTTCCAGGGTTTCGCGGTTGTAGCGGGCGCCGTGGCAGACCTCGCAGGGCACGTAGACATCCGGAAGGAAGTTCATTTCGATCTTCAGCGTGCCGTCGCCGGAGCAGGCCTCGCAGCGGCCGCCCTTGACGTTGAAAGAGAACCGGCCCGGCAGGTAACCGCGGACCTTCGCCTCTGTGGTCTCGGCGAAGAGCTTGCGGATGTTATCAAAGACGCCCGTGTAGGTGGCCGGGTTGGAACGCGGGGTGCGGCCGATGGGGCTCTGGTCTACGTGCACCACCTTGTCGAGGTGCTCGAGGCCCTGGATGGACTTGTGCCGCCCGGCCACCTGCTTGGCGCCGTTGAGCTTGTTGGCCAGGACCTTGTACAGGATCTCGTTGACCAGGGTGGACTTGCCGGAGCCGCTGACGCCGGTCACCGCGGTGAACAGGCCCAGCGGGAACGTGGCATCCACGTTCAGGAGGTTGTGCTCCTTGGCACCGATCACCTTGAGCTCGCGCTTCTTGTCGTATTTGCGCCGCTTCTTGGGGATCTCGATCTTCTTGCGGCCGGAGAGGTAGTCGCCGGTGAGGGATTCGGTATTCTCCAGCAGTCCCTGGTAGGAACCGGAGTGCACCACCATGCCGCCGTGTTCGCCGGCGCCCGGTCCGATGTCGACCACCCAGTCGGCTTCCTGGATGGTGTCCTCGTCGTGCTCCACCACGATCAGGGTGTTGCCGAGGTCCCGCAGCCGGGTGAGCGTCTCGATCAGGCGTCGGTTGTCCCGCTGGTGCAGCCCGATGGAGGGCTCGTCGAGGACGTAGAGCACGCCCACGAGGCCGGAGCCGATCTGGGTGGCCAGCCGGATGCGCTGGGCTTCGCCGCCGGACAGGGTGCCGGAGGGCCGTTCCAGGTTCAGGTACTCCAGGCCGACGTCGAGCAGGAAGGTCAGGCGGGCCTGTATCTCTTTGAGGACCTGGTGGGCGATCTGGGATTCGCGGCCGGTGAGCACCAGGTTGTCGAGGAAGTGCGCACAATCGCGCATCGGCAAGGCCGCGACGGCGGCAATGGACTTCCCGTTGATCAGAACCGAGAGCGACGCCGGGTTCAGCCGGGCGCCGTTGCAGGCCGGGCACGGGATCTGCCGCATGTACTCCTCATAACGGTCCCGGGCCTTGTCGGAGTCGGTTTCGAGGTGCTTCCGGTGGACGTACTGGATGACGCCTTCGAAGCCGGTACTGTACTTGCGCTCGCGGCCGAAGCGGTTGCGGTACTGCACCACCACCTTGTGGTCCTTGCCGTGCAGCACCGTTTGGCGGGTATCCTCGGAAAGCGTGTCCCACGGGGTCTTCATCGAGAACCCGAGTTCCTTGGCAAGTCCGCCGAGCAGCCGGTTCCAGTATTCCGTCGTCGCCGTCCCGAGCGACCACGGCGCGATGGCGCCCTCAGCGAGGGACAGCTCGCCGTTCGGAATGATGAGTTCCTCATCGACTTCGAGCTTCGTGCCGATGCCGCTGCAGGCGGAGCAGGCACCGAAGGGGTTGTTGAACGAGAAGGAGCGGGGCTCGATCTCGTCGATCGCGAGGGGGTGCTCATTGGGGCAGGCCAGGTGCTCGGAGAACGCCCTGATCCGTTCCGGGTGGTCCGCGTCCAGATCGACGAATTCGGCAAGGATCCGTCCCTCCGCCAGGCCAAGGGCGGTTTCCACCGAGTCGGTAAGGCGCTGGCTGATGCCGTCTTTCACCACGAGCCGGTCCACCACCACTTCGATGGTGTGCTTGAACTGCTTGCCGAGCTTGGGCGGATCGCTCAGCTGGATCAGCTTGTCATCAACCCGGGCGCGTGAGTAGCCCTTCGCCGTAAGCTCCTTAAACAGCTCGACAAACTCACCCTTACGGCCCCGGACGACGGGTGCCAGGACCTGGAAACGGGTTCCCGCCGGCAACTCCAGCAACTGATCCACGATCTGCTGAGGTGTCTGCTTCGCGACGGGTTCCCCGCACATGGGGCAGTGCGGGCGGCCGACACGGGCCCACAGCAGGCGCATGTAGTCGTAGATCTCGGTGATGGTGCCCACCGTGGAGCGGGGATTCTTGCTCGTGGACTTCTGGTCGATGGACACCGCCGGAGAGAGGCCCTCGATGAAGTCGACGTCGGGCTTGTCCACCTGGCCAAGGAACTGCCGGGCGTAGGCAGAGAGCGATTCGACGTAGCGGCGCTGGCCCTCGGCGAAGATGGTGTCGAAGGCGAGAGAAGACTTTCCGGATCCTGAGAGCCCGGTGAAGACAATCATGGAGTCGCGCGGCAGGTCGAGATCCACGTTGCGGAGGTTGTGCTCGCGCGCGCCCTTGACGATGAGGCGGGACATGTCCGGTCGCTTCACCTCGGGGCGGGCGTCGATCGCGCGGCCCGGTTTTGCGGCGCCCACCGGAACCGCGCCCATCGGAACTGCGCTCTCCGGAACTGCGGGGGTCTGGGAATCAACGGCTGGATGTTCAGCTACGGCTTTAGGCACGCTACTAATGCTAATCGAAAACTTCTTCGAATATCCATTCCCGGCTGTGTCCCGGGCCGGGGAAACCCGCCCCGTGTGCTACCGGTGCTGCTCGCGGTCGTACGCCGCCGCGAGCAACTGCACGGCCTCAGCGAAGCTCGCGCCCCGGGTCTTCGCCGCGGCGGCGAACTCGGCCGCGGCGGCGGACAGGGAGCTCCAGGCCTCGTCCCGGGCGCAGACCACCGTCCCGTTCCGGCCCCGGGTGATCACGACGCCGGCACCCTCGAGTTCCTTGTAGGCGCGCGCCACGGTATGCGGGGCGACGCCCAGCTCGCCGGCGAGGCTGCGCACCGCCGGGAGCCTGGTTCCGGCCGGCAGTGTTCCGCGGTCTGCCCGTTCAATGACGGTGAGCCTGAGCTGTTCGAAGAGGGGCACGGAGCTGGCCGGGTTGGGCCGCCAGGCACCGGGAAAAGGTGTCGCCGAGGTCACTGCGGGGCTCACTGTTCCGGCCCTCCGGGCCCTTGCGGCTGTTCGCGGCCAGCGAACTGCGCCTCATACAATTTCGGGTAAAGCCTGCCCCCGGCCAAGAGCTGCCGATGGGTTCCGCGTTCAACGATCTGTCCTTGGTCCATGACCAGAATTAGATCAGCGTCGCGGACGGTGGACAAGCGGTGGGCAATCACGAAGCTGGTCCGGCCTTGCCGGAGCCGATGCATCGCCTGGCGGATTTGGGCCTCGGTCCGGCTGTCAACGGAGCTGGTGGCCTCGTCGAGAACCAGGATGCTGCGCGCAGCCAGCTGCGCCCGGGCGATTGAGATGAGCTGGCGCTGCCCGCGGCTCAGCGTGTCGCCGTCGTTGCCGAGCATCGTGGCGTAGCCGGCCGGCAGGGCCCGGACGAACTGGTCCACGTGGCTGGCCTGCGCCGCTGCGACGATCTCGGCATCGCTGGCGCCGGGGCGGCCGTACTCGATGTTTTCCCGGATGCTGCCGGTGAAGAGCCAGGCGTCCTGCAGCACCGTGGCGAAGGCGGCCCGCAGCTCATCCCGCGGCAGCCCTGCGATGTCCGCCCCGTCGACGGTGATCCGGCCCGAATCCAGCTCGTAGAACCGCATCAGGAGGTTCACCACCGTGGTCTTGCCGGCGCCCGTCTGGCCGACGATCGCCACGGTCTGCCCCGGCTCCACAGTGAAGGAAAGGTCCCGGACGACCGGCGTGTCCGGGCTGTAGCCGAAGGTGGCGTGCTCGAAGGAGACGCGGCCCTCGGCGCCGGCGTCGCGCGCCGGGATCGGCGCGGGTATCTGCGCTGGTCTCTGCGCTGGGGCCGGGCGGTACCCGGCGGCCGTGGCGGGGCGCTCGGCCGGGATCTCCGGCGCGTCGAGCAGGGCAAAAACGCGCCCGGCGGAGACCAGGCAGGACTGCAGGAGGGTCAGCATGCCGCCGATCTGCCCCATCGGCTGGCTGAAAAGCCTGCTGAACTGGATGAATGCCTGGATGCCGCCGATCGTCATGGCCCCGGCGGTGACCTGGAGCGCCCCGACCACGGCGACGGCGATGTAGTTGAGGTTGGAAACGAAGACCATCAGCGGCTGCACGACGCCGGACATGTACTGGGCGCGGGCGCTGGCCCGGTTGAGCTTGTCGTTGCTGTCCTTGAAACTGGCGGCGGACGCGTCCTGCCGCCCGAACGCCTTGATCACTTCATGGCCCGTGACGAACTCCTCCAGCTGGGCATGCAACTCCCCGGTACTCGCCCACTGCGCGGTGAAATGCGGCTGCGATTTACGGGCCACCAGCACGGTGATCAGGGTGGAGACCGGGACGGACACCAGCGCGATCACGGCCAGGACCGGTGAAATCCACAGCATCATGGCGAGTGCGCCGGAGAGCATCAGGAGGGACATGATCAGCTGGTTGAGCAGTTGGCTGAGCGCCTGGGAGATATTGTCGACGTCGTTGGTCGCGCGGCTCAGCACGTCCCCGCGGTGCTGTTCGTCGAAGTGGCTGGACGGCAGCACATGCAGCTTTTCCTCGACCGAAGCCCGGAGACCGTAACTGAGGCGCTGGACGGCCCTGGCCGTCAGGGCACCCTGGATCCAGCTGAACAGGGAGGCGCCGAGGTACATCAGGGATACCACTGCCAGCAGCACCGCGAGTTTCTCCTGGTTGAAGGTGCCGCCCATCACGCCGTCGACGACGACGTCGGTAGCGTCACCCAGCAGCTTGGGTGCTGCCACGTTGAGCGCGACAAAGGCGCAGGTGGCCGCGACGGCGCCGGCCATCCGCCATTTCGACGGGCGCAGGAGACCGAGCAGCCTGCCGGTGGTACCCAAGCCGGACGGTTCCCTGTCCGCGGCCCTGCCCACGGCCAGGTCAGCGGCCAGGGGCCGGTCCACGGCCTTCATGGTTGTGGAGGTGACGGCCGGCGACCCGGCATCGGCCAACGCCTCGGCCGACGGAAGGGTCCCGGCCTCGAGGGCCGGTTCCCGGCTCACAGAGTCCCCTCCGGGACGAGTTGGGAGGCAGCAATCTCCTGATAGCTCGTGGAGGACTCCATCAGTTCCCTGTGCGTTCCCTGCGCCACAACGCGCCCGTTGTCCAGCACCAGGATCAGGCCGGCGTCCACGATCGTGGATACCCGCTCGGCCACGATCAGCACGGTCGCCGAACCCAGCAGGGGCGCCACGGATTCCCGGAGCCGATAGTCCGTGCCGTAGTCCAGCGCGGAGAAACTGTCGTCGAAGAGGTAGACGGGGGCCTGGCGGAGCAGGGCGCGGGCGATGCACAGCCGCTGCCGCTGGCCGCCGGAGAAATTGGTGCCGCCCTGGCTCACGGGCGAGTCCAGCCCCTGGGGGAGCCCGCGGACGAACTCCCCGGACTGCGCCGTTCCCAGCACCCGCCAGAGCTCCGCGTCGGTAGCGCCCGGCGCCCCCATGCGCAGGTTTTCCGCCAGGGTCCCGGTGAACAGGTATGAATGCTGCGGCACGAGGGCGATGAGTCCGCGGAGCGCCGCCAGCGGAAAGTCACGGATGTTGCGGCCGCCGACGTGGATCTCGCCTCCGGTGGCATCCAGGAAACGGGGCAGCAGATTCAGCAGCGTGGTCTTGCCGCTGCCGGTGGCACCAATGATCGCCGTCGTGGTGCCGGGCTCCGCCGTGAACGTTACGCCTTCAAGAACGGGCGCTTCGGCGCCGGGGTAGGCAAAGGTGACGCCCCGGAACTCCACGATGTTTTTGGCGGGGCCGTTGTCCGGGCTCCTGCCGGCGTCGACCGCACCGGCGTCGACCGCAACGGCATCGGCTGCACCGGCATCGGCCGCACCGGGGCCATCCGTGATGGCGGGGGCCGTGTCCAGCACGGCCTGGATGCGTTCGGCGCAGGCGGCGGCACGCGGGGCCGTCATGAACACGTACATGGCCATCATGATCGCAATCAGGATCTGCAGGATGTAGGCGATGAACGCCGTGAGGGCGCCGAGCCGCATCTCGCCGGACTGGATTCGGAAGCCACCGAACCAGACGACGACGACGGAGGACAGATTGACCACCAGCATGATCAGCGGCATCATCCCGGCAACGAGCAGCGCCGACTGCGTGTTGTTCCTGGTGAGGACCTTGTTGGCACCGTCGAAGCGGCGGATCTCATGGCCCTGGCGGACAAAGCCTCGGATGACGTTGGCGCCGACAATCTGCTCCCGAAGGATCCGGCTGATCCGGTCGATAAGTTCCTGGCCCTGCCGGTAGAGCGGAATGAGACGGCGGACGATCACGGCCATGATGACCGCGAGCACCGGCACTACCGCCGCCACCAGGCCGGAAAGGGCAATGTCCTGGTTCATGGCCAGCACGATGCCGCCGAGGAAGATGGCCGGCGCCGCGATGAGCATGGTGAAGACGAGCACCGCGAGGTTCTGGATCTGCGCGACGTCGTTGGTTGCCCGGGTGACCAGGCTCGGGGCGCCGAAGGCCGCGACTTCCTGGGAGGACAGGGACTGCACTTTGTCGAACAGTTCTTCGCGTAATTTCCGGCCCATCTCCATGGCCACGATGGCGCCCAGATAGCCGGCCGCGACGGCGGCCAGGACCTGGACCGCGGCAATGCAGGCCATCCAGGAACCGAGTTTTGGGATCTCCGCGGTATTGCCGCCGATGATCCCGTCGTCGATGATGGCCGCGTTCAGGGTGGGGAGGAGCAGGTTGGCGGTGGTCTGGACGAGTTGCAGCAGGACAATCACCAGTACGGTCACCTTACGGGCGGATAACAGCCGCCCCATCAGGCCAAGTAGCACCGAACCTCCATCAATAGACCAGGGCCCGGATCCGGATACGCGTGGCGGCCGCCCCCACGCCGCCCCGTCATTCTAGCCCCGCCACGGTGTGCATTGGTGTCACACGGCTGCCGGGATTTTCCACCGGCCGTGAATGACCCCGACACTGCTCAGCCCCGTTTCCGGGCGACGGCAAAAATCCGCCGGAAGGGGAACACCGTTCCGTGCGCGCCGGCCGGGTATGCCTCGGCGAGCCTGGCCGAATATTCGGCTTCGAACTCGCGGGCATCCCCGGCGGACAGGGCCGCAAGGACGGGGCGGAGTCCCGTGCCGCGGACCCACTCCAGTACGGGGTTCTCGCCCGGGAGCAGCTGCTGGTAGGTGGTCTCCCAGGCGTCGGCGTCACAGCCGGCGTCGAGCATGATCTTCAGGTAGTCAGCGGGCTCCCCCACGACGTCCTCATGGCGCAGCACCCCGGCGAGCCGGCCGGACCAGACCCCGGACTCGGCCAGCCCGCTCATCAGCGTGTGCGAGGGGGACGAAAAGTTGCCGGGAACCTGCAGCGCGAACCAGGCCCCGGGCTTCAGCGCGGCAAGCCAGCGCGGCAGCAGCTGCCGGTGGCCGGGAACCCATTGCAGGGCGGCGTTGGTGACCACCACGTCGGTCCCCCCGGCCGGCGTCCACCCGGCGATGTCGGCGAGGCTGAACGACAGATTGGGCGCCGTCCCGGCATAGGCGCCGGACCTGGCAAGCATCTCCGGCGAGGAATCCAGACCCACAATCCGGGCCTCGGGCCAACGGTCCGCGAGCGTGGCCGTCAGGTTGCCGGGACCGCAGCCGAGGTCGACCACGTGCCGCGGGGCGTCGGCATGAATCCGGCCCGTCAGGTCAAAGTAGGGCCTGTCCCGGTAATCGCCGAACTGCACATATTTGGCTGGATCCCATTTCACGTTTTCCTCCAGTCACCGGCACGCACGCAACACTCGTAGCCTAACCCCGGCACAGCAGCCCGCCCCCGGGGCCCCGGGCGGAGCAGCCCGCCCCCCGGGGCCCCCGGGGCGAGCCTGCGGCCACTAAGCTGGAGAGTAATGAAACTCGATGATCAGCTCCCCGCCCCGGCCGCCCGCGTCCCAGGCCGGAACGGCCCCGATCCGGACGAGCTGTACACCCGCTTCGTCGAGTGGACGGAGAGCCGCGGCCTGGCCCTCTACACCGCGCAGGACGAAGCCATCATGGAGCTGGCCTCCGGCGCCAACGTCATCCTGGCGACGCCCACCGGCTCCGGGAAGTCGCTCGTCGCGATCGCGCTGCACTTCCAGGCCATGGCCCGCGGGCAGCGCAGCTACTACACGGCGCCGATCAAGGCGCTGGTGTCCGAGAAGTTCTTTGCCTTGTGCGAGATCTTCGGCGCCGAGAACGTCGGCATGATCACCGGGGACTCCGGCGTCAACCAGGACGCCCCGATCATCTGCTGCACCGCGGAGATCCTCGCCAACACTGCGCTCCGTGAAGGAGCGGCCGCCGGGCTGGGCGCCGTCGTTATGGACGAGTTCCACTTCTACGCCGACCCGCAGCGCGGCTGGGCCTGGCAGGTGCCGCTGCTGGAACTCCCGCAGGCCCAGTTCCTGCTGATGTCCGCGACGCTGGGCGACGTCAGCCGCTTCGAGGCCGGCATCAGCGAACTGACCGGACGCCCGACGACGACCGTCAGTTCCGCGGAGCGCCCCATCCCGCTGCACTACTACTACGAGCAGACGCCCGTGCACGAGACCCTCGAGGAGCTGCTCGCCACGAAGCAGGTCCCGGTCTACGTGGTGCACTTCAGCCAGGCCGAGGCGATCGAGCGGGCCCAGAACCTGATGAGCGTCAACGTCTGCACCCGTGAGGAGAAGGACAGGATCGCGGAGCTGATCGCCGGCTTCCGGTTCGCTGCCGGCTTCGGCAAGACCCTGAACCGGCTGGTCCGGCACGGCATCGGCGTCCACCACGCCGGGATGCTGCCGAAGTACCGCCGCCTCGTCGAGCAGCTGGCACAGGCCGGACTGCTTAAGGTCATCTGCGGCACGGACACCCTCGGGGTGGGCATCAACGTGCCCATCCGCACCGTGCTGTTCACGGCACTGAGCAAGTACGACGGCGTCCGCACCCGGGTGCTGAACTCCCGCGAGTTCCACCAGATCGCCGGCCGCGCTGGCCGCGCGGGCTACGACACCGCCGGGACTGTGGTGGTCCAGGCGCCGGAGCACGTAACGGAGAACGTCAAGGCAATGGCGAAGGCCACCGCCAAGTTCGGCGACGACCAGAAGAAACTCCGCCAGGTGGTCAAAAAGAAGCCGCCCGAGGGCTTCGTGTCCTGGGGCGAGCCCACCTACACGCGCCTCGTGGAATCCGTCCCGGACCCGCTGACCTCCAGCTTCACCGTGACCCACTCAATACTGATGAACCTGATGGAACGCCCGGGCGATCCATTCACGGCCACCCGGCGGCTGCTCACCGAGAACCACGAGCCGCGCTCCTCCCAGCTGCAGCTGATGAAGAAGGCCCTCGGCATCTACCGCGAACTGCTGGCGGCCGGCGTCGTGGAGCGGATCCCGCTTCACGAGCAGGGCCGGGACGGCCGCACCGTCCGGCTCACCGTCCACCTGCAGCCCAACTTCGCCCTGAACCAGCCACTGTCCCCCTTCGCCCTCGCGGCTCTCGACCTGCTGGACCCGGAATCGCCGTCGTACGCCCTGGACGTGGTGTCCGTCATTGAGTCGACGCTGGAGAAGCCCCGGCAGATCCTCTCCGCACAGCAGAAGAAAGCCCGCGGCGAGGCGATCGCGGCGATGAAGTCCGACGGCATCGACTACGACCAGCGGATGGCCATGCTCGAGGACGTCACCTATCCGATGCCTCTCGCGGAGATCCTGGGCGGGGCGTTCGACGTCTACCGGAAGGCCGCCCCGTGGATCGGGGACTTCGAACTTGCACCCAAGTCCATCATCCGGGACATGTACGAGCGCGCCATGAATTTCGGCGAATTCGTCCAGTTCTACGGGCTGGCCCGCTCCGAAGGCATAGTGCTGCGCTACCTCGCGGACGGCTTCAAAGCCCTGCGCCAGACCGTGCCGCAGGACGCCCTCCGCGAGGATCTCGAGGACCTCATCGCCTGGCTCGGTGAACTGGTCCGCCAGGTGGACTCGAGCCTGCTGGACGAATGGGAGGAGCTCACCTCCGGTGCCCCGCCGACCCCGCACAACGCTCCCCCGCCGCCGCCGCCGTCGTTGACCTCCAACGTCCGGGCGTTCCGGGTGATGGTGCGCAACGAGATGTTCCGCCGCGTGGAACTGTTCGCGGACGAGGCAGCCACGGCTCTGGGCGAGCTCGACGGCGGATCCGGCTGGGACGCCGGGCGCTGGGAAGACGTGCTGGATGACTACTTCGACGAACACGACGACATCGGCACCGGCCCGGACGCCCGCGGCCCTGGCCTGCTGATCATCACCGAGGAGCCCGGAGCGTGGAAAGTGCGGCAGATTTTCGAGGACCCGGCCGGCAACCACGACTGGGGAATCTCGGCCGAGGTGGACCTCGGGGCGTCGGATGAGACCGGCACCGCCGTCGTGCGGGTGACGGACGTTAACAGGCTGTAACCGCACGTAAACTTCAACAATGAATCTAATCCGGCCCGCGACGGCAACCGATGTCCCCGTAATCCTGCAGATGATCCATGACCTGGCCAGCTACGAGAAGGAACCCGACGCCGTCCGGAACACCCCGGAGATGCTCACCGCGGCGCTCTTCGGCGACAATCCGCGGGTGTTCGCTGCGATGGCCGAGAACGGGGCCGGCCAGGTCCGCGGCTTCGCCCTCTGGTTCCTGAACTACTCCACCTGGGAGGGCGTCCACGGCATCTACCTCGAGGACCTTTACGTGCGGCCGGAGGCGCGCGGCGAAGGCCACGGCAAGGCGCTCCTGCAGCACCTTGCGGCGACCGCCCTCGAGCGCGGCTATGCGCGCGTCGAATGGAGCGTCCTGGACTGGAACGAACCCTCGATCAATTTCTACAAGAAGCTCGGCGCGGCCCCGATGGAGGAATGGTCCACTTTCCGCCTCACCGGCGGCGCGCTGGAAGCCTTCGGCGCCCGGACGGCCGAATCCCGTGGCTGAACGGGACGCCGCTGACCTGCCGATGACCGGCCCCGGTGCCGCGGACCTGCTCGAGGCGGACAGCCGGGTCCGCCACACCATCAAAGCGCGGCACGAATTCCGCGACATGCGCACCGCGGAACACTATTTCGAGGTGCCGCTGGACCACTTCGGCGACCCGTCCGGCGAGACCATCACGGTGTTCGCCCGCGAGTACGTCTCCACGGACCACAGCCCGGAGCAGGCCGCGCAGCTGCCCTGGCTGCTGTACCTGCAGGGCGGGCCCGGCGGCCGCGGCACCCGGCTCCCGGCGCTGGCCGGCTGGAGCAAGGCCGCCGCCCAGGACTTCCGCATCCTCATGCTGGACCAGCGCGGCACCGGCCTGTCCTCCCCGATTGACCGCAACACCCTGCCGCTGCGCGGGAACGACGCCGGCCAGGTGGAGTACCTCTCCTGCTTCCGGGCGGACTCCATCGTCGCGGACGCCGAGGCCGTCCGGCACGCCCTGGGATCCGGGCCATGGACCGTCTACGGCCAAAGCTACGGCGGCTTCTGCGCGCTCAGCTATCTCTCCTTTGCCCCCGGGGGCCTGCGCGAGGTGCTGGTCACCGGCGGGCTGGCCCCGCTGACCGGCCCCGCGGACCGGGTCTACCAGGCCACTTTCCGGCGCGTCGCGGCCCGCAATGCCGAGTACTTCGGCTGGTATCCCGAAGACCGCGAAACGGTCACCCGAATCGCGCGGCACCTACGCGAAACGGAAGAATTCCTGCCCGACGGCGTCCGGCTCACGGTGGAGCGCTTCCAGATGGTGGGATCCTTCCTGGGCGGCAACACCCGGGTGGATGCCCTGCACCATCTGCTGGAGGACGCCTTCGTCGGCACCTCCGACGGCCACCGCCTCTCGGACACTTTCCTGGAACAGGTCCGCGGGCTTGTCTCCCGGTCCGCCAATCCGCTCTACGCACTGATGCATGAATCCATCTACGCGCAGGGCGGGTCCACCGGCTGGGCCGCCCAGCGCGTCCTGCGGGACTTCCCGGCGTTCCACCCGGACGCCGCTGAACCGCTGCTGACCGGGGAAATGGTCTACCCCTGGTACTTCGAACAGGACCCGGCGCTCCGCCCGCTGCGCAACGTCGCCCGGCTGCTGGCCGAAAAAAGCGGCTGGCCGCCGCTTTACGATCCGGAACGGCTCGCCCGCAACACCGTCCCGGTCGCCGCTGCCGTCTACACCGACGACATCTACGTGGACCGGGAGCTCTCGCTGGAGACCGCTGCGGCGGTCCGCGGCCTCCAGGTCTGGGAATCCGCGGATTTCCACCATGACGGCATCGCAGACGACGGCGAAGGGATCTTCGCCCGGCTGCTTGGCATGACCCGCTCCGTCCGCGGCTGACCTGCCCCGGGTCGCCTGCCCTTGGGCCGCCCGAAGGCGGGTCAATCCGCCGGCTACGCTTCAGCCGAGGGAAAGGGCGCTGCTACAGGGCCTCGTCGATACCTCTGGGTCTTTGGCCCCTTGCCGGCGCCCGGCCGGGGCAGCACCATAGGGTAGGTCGAGCACATGGGATTTGCCGGCAGGGAAGCACACCCCTGATGGCCCGGATCAAACAGCACGGGCGGACGGGAGAAACCGGCCGGCTGAGCGTGGGCACTCGAACCGTCGCGCGCGCTTGCGTGGACCGGCGTTGTCATCGGGGTGAACGGGGTGTGGGGGCTCGTCCCCTCCCGCGAAAGGAAAGCAATGTCCCAAAGGCGCGTATATGACCACACGGCTGCGTTGCTCCGGCAGCCGGATCCACACTCCACCGCCAGCCTTGAGCTGGTCCGTCTGGCGTCCCTGGCTGCGTCGAGCCACAACACCCAGCCATGGAAGTTCCTGGTTACGCCAGATGCAATTACGATCCAGCCCGACCGCACCCGTAGCTGCGCCGTCGTCGACCCCGACGACGCGCACCTGTTCAAGAGTCTCGGCTGCGCGGCCGAGAACCTCGTCCAAGCAGCCAACGCCAGGGGCCAGGCCGCCGAAGTCTCCTTTGATCCGGCCGGACAGGTCATCGTCGTGCGCCTCAAACCGTCCAGCACTCTCGGGCCGACCAGGCTCTCGTCCGCGATCGAGACACGTCAGTGCACCCGCGGAACGTATGACGGCCAGCCCGTCAGCAGCAAAGACCTCGCGGCCCTCAAACAGGCCGGCAGCATTGAAGGTGTGCAGTGCATCCTCCTCTGCGACCGGGGGCAAATCGACACTGTGGCCGGTTTCGTGACACGCGGCAACCTCACGCAATTGAATAACAAGGCCTTCCGTCGCGAGCTCGTGTCCTGGATCCGCTTCAACCCCGCCGCCGCGCTGCGCCGCGGAGACGGACTCGCCGGCCTCACCACGGATCAGCCGCCAATCCCGGCACCGGTCGGAAAGCTCTTCTCCCGGGCGCTGATCAGAGCCGGAGCACAGGCGCGAAAAGATGCGGAGCACCTCTCGAGCTCCCCCGGGGTGGCGATCTTCGCCACCACCGGCAACGACGCGCGGTCCTGGGTGGCGGCCGGCCGCGCCTACCAGCGCTTCGCCCTTCAGGCCGAGGCCCTCGACATCCGTTCAGCCTTCGTCAACCAACCGATGGAAGTACCCGGGCTGCGCCTCGAGTTCGAATCCTGGCTGGGCCTCACCCACGAACGCGCGCAACTCGCCGTGCGCTTCGGTCACGGCCCGAAGCTTCCCTACAGCCTGCGCCGACCCGTCCACGACGTCCTCGTCAGCAGCTCCGTACAGGCAGGGCCACTGCCCGGCACGGCCGCTACATGACCATCACGACTGGCTGTCCGGTGCAACCGCATAGCCTTCCCGTGTTTCGCCTGCAGCCGGTGTAGCGCCATGGTTACTGACTCACACGGCATGGTTTCGCGCCGCTCAGTGGTGCGGGGGCTCGGGTTGGGGAGCGCCACAATCGTGGTGACTGCCGCGGGCCTCGTCAGCTACCGCGCTTTCGATAACGGGGTGATGAATGCTGGATCCGGCGCTCCCTACGACGCGTGGACGCACTGGCGTACCGACCCGACACCGCTCGGGGCGGTCGGGGCGGCGATCCTGGCCGCGAGTCCCCACAATCAGCAGGGCTGGACTTTCCGCGTGACCGCTCAGGCTGTCGACGTGTTTGCGGATCCGACACGGGAGATGCCGATGACGGATCCATTCTTGCGGGAACATCACGTCGGCCTCGGCTGTGCCCTCGAGAATCTGGCACTCGGGCTGCTGGCCCGCGGGTATCGGCCCGAGGTGATTCTGATGCCCTCCGCCGCTGATCCCACCCACGTGGCGTCGGTTACGTTGATCTCTGTGGAGGCGGCGTCTACCTCTCTGCACGACGCCATCGGCGACCGACACTCAAATCGTGGACCGTACGAAAGCACGGCCGTTCCGGACGGCGTGCTGAGCGACCTGGCTGGCCCCACCGGAGATAGCGGTGTCCGGGTTCACTGGCTCACCTCACCGAAGGAGACAAAGGCATTCAGTACGATCGTGATTGATGCCACCCGGGCGATTATCGATGATCGCGGCCAGTCGGAGGAGTTCTTCATCCGGTTCAGGAACAACCGTGACGACATAGACCGGTTCCGCGACGGCGTCACGCTCGACGGGCAGGGGCTTGCGCCGTTCACCCTCACCCTCGCCAAGCTTCTGCCCGCCTATTCACGTGCTGAGGGTGACCAGTTCTGGCTTGACCAGACCCGCACCATTCACACCGCGACGGCGGCCGCTTTCGGTGTGGTCACCGTCGCGGATGCCGATGACCCGCGGCTGCGGCTTGCCGGCGGACGGCTTCTGCAGCGGGTTCACCTTGGTGCCACCTCACGGGGATTGGGCTTGCAGCACATGAACCAGGTCACCGAAAGGATGGATCGCGAACGCGACCAGAGTCTTCCCGCGTCATTTGCCCCGCGCCTGCGGGAGCTTCTGCCCGCCGGAGTTGTGCCGTTGGTCGCGTTCCGACTCGGGACTCCCGTGCGGGCATCCCGACCCAGCCCCCGGCGCCCGCTGCATGAGGTGCTCCGGTGAACGGGATCCTGCGACGCCAGCGAATCGCACGGTGGCTCGGCATCGCGGGCGCAGTTCTCGGCCTGGTCGCGGGGGCAATTCAAGCCACCGTAGGAGCCCGGATCCCGCAGTGGACCGGCGACAAGAACAGTCCCCTTGCACTGGGCACGCTCACTTTGATTCTCTCTCTCGTCGCGCTGCTCAGCGCGCTCACTCTAGGACGAACTCCGCTGTCCACACCGCATCGGCTGGCGGCGGCGACGGGACTGCTCATCCCGGGGCTGCTGTGCTTTACGACGGTCGGAACTCTGTGGTACCTACCCGGCGGAATATTGCTGGCAGCGACGGCTCTCGCAGTCAGCGCGGGTGCAAGCCGTGCGTCACGCCGCTTCGTTCTGACGCAGTGGCTTGCCGGACTGGTGAGCATTCTCGGACTGCTCGAATTGATGCTGGCTGCGGGCACGGGTGTGGGGTGGATTGCCGCAATTGGAATCGTTGGCAGCCTCGCCGTGGTCGTCGCCCCCTGGGTTTCCCCTACGCTGCCCAGAATGACGCTGATCATCCTGGGCGCCGTGCCCTTCGCACTCCTTACCTGGTGGAGCATCGCGAGCCCGCTACTCGCCGTCGTTGCTCTCGGACTCGGCGCCAGCGGCACCCTGCGGAGAACTCCGGCCCTGATCACGGGACGGGTCCCGTAGTCCATGAAGCACCCACGATTCTCGATCTCACGTCGCCGGTGGAACCCAACTGGCGGCAACGACAGCCCTGCTCCGACGGCGCCGCTACGGCACCAGATTGGCGACGGAAGCCGGTTTCCGGATGATAGCCCGCCGATCGAGCGCGTGAGCACTGATGACCTTATGTCCCTGGCCAGCGACCACGGAACTTCACCGATGCAGGTGGGCGTCGTGCTCCTGTTGGACACCAGCGCGGGCCTCGACCCGACACTTCTTGTCGCCGCCATCGGCAGGCGTCTGCCGGGCATCCCGCGGCTTCGTCAACTCCTCGTGAAGGTACCGATCGGATGCGGGCGGCCGATCTGGGTGGACTCAGCTAACTTCACGATCACCGATCATGTTTCTGTCGTGGCGTGCCCCGGACCGGGAGGGATGGACGGGGTGCTGTCGGTTGCAGCCGGATTGGTGAGAGTTCGCCTCCCCCGCGGTCGCCCTCTCTGGTCGGCCTCGATCGTGACGGGGGTTGGTGAGGGCAGGTCTGCCCTGGTCGTTGTGTTCCACCACGTGCTCGCGGACGGTGTCGCGGGCCTCGCTATCCTGGGCGAACTCGCGGGGGAAGGGGCGGAATCCAGCGACGCGGGGTTCCCACGCCCTGCACCGACCCGAACTCAACTTGCCCGTGATGCTGCCGAACGTGGTCTGGGCACGGCAAGACAGCTCCCCCGAACGATCGCGCGGGTCGGCCAGGCACTTCGCCAGCTGCGTTCGTCAATTGGCGGTAAAGCGAGCCGGACCTCCCTGAATCGTCCCACCGGCACCCGGCAGCGCTTCGAGATACTCAGCCGCGACCTGTCAGTCATCCGCGAGGTGGCTCATAGCCATAACGCAACGGTCAACGACGTCGTCCTGACCGCCATTACCGGGTCGCTTCACCACCTCCTCGCGGAACGAAGTGAGAAAACGGACGACATCATTGCCTCGATCCCGTTCTCCTCCCGAGATCGCACGACGGCGAGATTGTTGGGTAACCGGAGCGGCGCCATCCCCCTTCGGCTCCCCGCAACCGAAGAACCCGGAGAACGGCTCCGGGCCATCGCCGGCATCACCAAGGCGGCAAGAGCTTCCCCGCCCGGCAGTTCCACCGCGGTGCTTGGTCCCCTCTTCCGCCTGCTGGCGACCATTGGACTCCTTCAACGCTTCGTCGACCATCAGCGGGTTATCCACACCTTCGTGACCAACCTCATCGGGCCCCAATCGATGGTGACCATCGGGGGATTTCCCGTCGTAGACATTGTTCCGCTCACCGTTGTCATCGGGAACGTGACCGTGTCCTTCGCTGTGTTCTCCTATCGGGGCAAGCTCACGATCACCCTGGTCGCCGATCCCGACACGTGCCCGGACCTGGATCGCTTACACATGCTGTTGGCGCTTGAGCTGGATCAGCTGAGCTCGAGCCCTGGGTCGCCCGGAGTTGGTGAGGGTCCGTTCGTCTCCTGATGAACAGAACCATCGGTAGCAAAACAACAAAGGATGAGCAATGAACAGGGAAATTTCGTCCATCGAAGTCGACCAACGACGTGCGGACAGCGGGGCCAAGTCATGGCTGCGCCTCTCGATCGCCGCCGCCGTCCTGGCCTTCATCGGCAGCGTAATCGGGCTCACCGTCAACGGTATCTATGACAGTCTGACATCCGCTTTTCTGTTCCAGGCGCTTGCACAGGACATTGTCAATGCGGTTGTGGCCGCCCCGCTGGTCGTGCTCTGCGCTGTTCTAGCACTGCGCGGATCGTATCGCGCCTATCTGATCTGGTTGGGAGCTGTCGCGTTTACGGTGTACAGCTATGTGATCTACACCTTCTCCGTCCCGTTCGGTGCGGTCTTCCCGCTATGGGTCGCAGTTCTCAGCCTCAGCCTCTTCGCCCTGATCGGCGGGTTGACGTCTATCGACAGGGAGAGGACCGCTGAGCGCTTCACAAGCAATCGCGCCGTCACAGTCGCGGCTTGGACTCTCCTGGTAGTTGCCGGGATGTTCGGCCTGCTCTGGCTTTCCGAGGACGTGCCCGCCCTGCTCGACGGCAGCAGACCACAAAGTGTGGTCGACATGGACCTGCCGACCAACCCCGTCCACGTCCTCGACTATGCCTTCTTCCTCCCGGCCGCACTCGGCGCCGGTATCAGGCAACTCCAACGGCGCGCGTTCGCCTTCCCCATCACGGCGGCCTTCCTTGTCTTTCTCCTCCTGACCTCCCTGCCAATTCTGATCACACCGTTTGTGCAGACGGCACTCCGCGAGCCGGCAGCGTGGGGCATCATGGTCCCCATCGGCATCGTGGCCGCGGTCATCCTCGGAATACTGGGTTGGCTTCTGGCGACGGTTCGAACGCTGCGAACGCCCCGTGCCGGCGCGCCCGGGCTGGGTGCGGCTGGCGGCTCGTAGCCAGTCCGCCTGGTTCGCAGTGGATCGGCTCAGGAAAATTCGGGTCACTACGACCCCTGGCCGAGACTCAGCCTGGGATCTTTTCTGTTTTCCGGACCGCCCCCAACACCACCGCGGCGACGGCGGCCGCCGCCAGGTTGAGGCCCTGATAACCGACCCCGCTCATCACGAGTCCGGAGAACCCTGCCCCGACGGCGCCGGCGACCCCCATCATGGTGTCCGAGACGCCCTGGACTAGGACCCGGTCGTCGGCGCCGACGCTTTCGGCGAGCAGGGTGGACCCGGCGATGGTGGCCGCGGACCAGCCCAGCCCGAGCAGCACCAGTCCCACCGTCACCAGGACCGGCTGGGCCTGTCCGAAGCCGGCCACGAGGACCGAGAGCAGGATCAGGCCGTGGCCCAGGATGATGACCGGGAGCCGGCCTGCCTTGTCCGTCAGCCAGCCCATCACCGGAGAGAGTGCGTACATCCCGGCGATGTGCAGCGAGATGGTGAATCCGATCAGGACAAGTACATCGGTGCTGGCGGCGTGGGCGTGGCCGGCCGGCATATCGGCAAGGGGCCCCTCGGTCAGCAATTGCAGGTGCAGGGGCGTCATCGACATCACGGCGGCCATACAGCCGTGCGCCGCGATGACCGCGAGGAGGGCCAGCCGGGCCCGCGGTGAGGCCCGGATGGCGCGCATACCATGACGGAGGCCGTGCCGCCGTCGGGCAGCGTTGGTGGCTCCGGCGGCAGCGGCGCCTCTACTGGCGGCGGTGCCGGCGGCGGCGGGCGGGCTGGCTGCGGTGCCGGCGGCGGCGGGCGGGCTGCCGGCGGAACGGAGCCGGGCGGCCAGTAGCAGCGGATCCGGCCGCAGACCAAGGATCAGCAGCAGCGCGGCCAGCGCCAGCCCCGCCGTGGAGAACACGAACGGACCGGCCAGTGCCGGCAGGCCAAGGGCCTCCCCCACGAGGGCGCCCGGACGGATCAGGTTGGGACCGGCGACGGCGCCGATGGTCACGGCCCAGACCACGATCGCCAGGGAACGGCCGCGGTGTTCCGGCTCGGCGAGGTCGACGGCGGCGAAACGGGCCTGCAAATTGGCGGCCGTGCCGAGTCCCAGCAGGGCCGCGGCCAGCAGCAGCACCGGGAAGCCGCCCGTCACCGTGGCGACGATCACCAGCATTGCCCCGGCCATGGCGGAGAGCAGGCCGGTCACCAGGGCGGCCCGCCGGCCTCGTCGTCCGGCCAGTCCTGCGAGCGGCAGGGCGGCCGCCGCGGCGCCGAGGGTCATGGTGGTGGTGACCGAGCCGGCCCAGGCGTTCGAGCCGGAGAGCTGGACCGCCAGCAGGGATCCGACGGAGAGACTGGCGCCGCTGCCCACGCCGCTGAGGAGCTGGGCGGCACTGAGCACGGAAACGGTCCGACGCTGTACCCGGCGGGGATCCAGCGCCGGACTCTCCGCTGCGGCAGCGCCAAAGGTTTTCACGGTCCGAGCCTAGCCGAACCGCAGGGCTACCCCGCGTCGCTCAGGCTCTCGCGGGAGTCCGCTTCGAGCCGGGGCGTCCAGCTTGGCTGCGCTCACCGGCTTAGCCTAGGCGTGCCCGGCGGCCTGCATCTGGCGCAGTTCCTTCTTCAATTCGCCGACCTCGTCGCGGAGCCTCGCGGCAAGCTCGAAGTGGAGTTCCCCGGCGGCCGCGTGCATCTGTTCGGTCAATTGTTCGATCAGTCCGACGAGATCCTCCGCCGGAGCGGCGGCCAGCCCGTCGGCCCGGATCCTCGACTCGCCTTTGCCCTTGCCGCGCGCCTTGCCGGCGTTGGCGAGCAGCTCGCGGGTGTCCGCGTCTTCCTTGGCGATCTGATCAGTGATGTCCGCGATCTTCTTCCGCAGCGGCTGCGGATCGATCCCTCTTTCGGTGTTGTACGCGACCTGGATTTCGCGGCGCCGGTTGGTCTCGTCGATGGCCTTGGCCATGGAATCGGTGATGCGGTCCGCGTACATGTGGACCTCGCCGGAGACGTTCCGGGCGGCACGGCCGATGGTCTGGATCAGCGAGGTGGCCGAGCGAAGGAAGCCTTCCTTGTCCGCGTCCAGGATGCTCACCAGCGAAACCTCCGGCAGGTCCAGCCCTTCACGGAGCAGGTTGATGCCCACCAGCACGTCGAAGACGCCCATCCGGAGTTCACGGAGCAGCTCCACCCGGCGGAGGGTGTCGACGTCGGAGTGCAGGTACTCCACCTTGACGCCGTGGCCCAGCAGATAGTCTGTGAGGTCCTCGGCCATCCGCTTGGTCAAGGTGGTGACCAGGACGCGTTCGTTCTTCTGGGTGCGGGTCCGGATCTCACCGAGGAGGTCATCAATCTGGCCCTTGGTGGGCTTGACAATCACCTCGGGGTCGATCAGGCCGGTGGGACGGATGATCTGCTGGACGAAACCGTCGGATTTGCCGAGCTCAAACTTGCCCGGGGTCGCGGACAGGTAGACCGTCTGGCCCACCCGGTCCTGAAACTCGTCCCACTTGAGCGGGCGGTTGTCCATCGCGGACGGAAGCCGGAAGCCGTGGTCCACGAGGTTCCGCTTGCGGGACATGTCCCCCTCGTACATGGCGCCGATCTGCGGCACCGTGACGTGGGATTCATCAATCACCAGGAGGAAGTCGTCCGGGAAGTAGTCGATGAGGCAGTGCGGCGCGGTCCCACGGGCGCGGCCGTCAATGTGCGAAGAGTAGTTCTCGATGCCGTTGCAGAAGCCCATCTGCTGCATCATTTCCAGGTCATAGGTGGTGCGCATCCGGAGCCGCTGGGCCTCGACCAGTTTGTTCTGGCCTTCCAGCACCGCGAGACGCTCGGCCAGTTCGTCTTCGATTCTCTTGATCGCCCGGCCCATACGTTCCGGACCGGCCACGTAGTGCGAGGCAGGGAAGACGTACATCTCGGTCTCGTCCCGGAGCACTTCGCCGGTCAGCGGGTGAAGAGTCTGGATGTTCTCGATCTCGTCGCCGAAGAACTCGATCCGGATCGCAAGCTCCTCGTACATCGGGATGATTTCCACGGTATCGCCGCGGACGCGGAACGTGCCGCGGTGAAAGTCCATGTCGTTGCGGGTGTACTGCATGGAAACGAACTTGCGGAGCAGATCATCGCGGTTCATCTCGGCACCCCTGCGGAGCGTGACCATGCCGGCGATGTACTCTTCCGGCGTGCCGAGGCCGTAGATGCAGGAGACGGTAGCCACCACGATCACGTCGCGGCGCGTCAGCAGCGCGTTGGTAGCGGAGTGCCGGAGCCGTTCCACTTCCTCGTTGACGGATGAGTCCTTCTCGATGAAGGTGTCCGTCTGCGCCACGTAGGCCTCAGGCTGGTAGTAGTCGTAGTAGGACACGAAGTACTCCACCGCGTTGTTCGGGAGCAGTTCGCGGAATTCGTTGGCCAGTTGCGCGGCCAGGGTCTTGTTCTGCACCATCACCAGAGTGGGCCGCTGGACCTGCTCAATCAGCCAGGCCGTCGTCGCGCTTTTACCGGTACCGGTGGCACCGAGCAGCACCACGTCCTTCTCGCCGTTATTGACGCGCTCGGTCAGGTCGGCGATCGCGGCCGGCTGGTCACCTGCCGGCTGGAAATCGCTGATGACCTCGAAGGGCGCCACGACACGGTTAATCTCCTGGGCAAGACTCATGCATCTAATCTACCGCCGGGCTCCGACGGGTTGCCCCGATTCAGCTTTCGGCGGTACGGTCCGGCTCCGTTTCCTGTTCCCGTTCCGGGTACGACGGCGGCTGCCAGCCGGTGCGCTGTACCCACGCCTCCATCCGCGCTGCAGCATGCCCGGCGAACCAGGCCTCTTTGTCGGCGGCGTAGCCCGCGGTGGATTTGTCCACGCCGTGCAGCGTGGCGACCCGGCGTTTCTCGGCCAGGTAGTCGGCCCGGGCGTCCTCGTCCTCGCGCAGCCAGTCCCGGAAGCACAGCGCGAACCGCCAGCCCGGGGACCCCACGGCCCGGACGTGGAGTTTGACCGCCCGCCCGGGGTCCGCGTTGCCGTGCAGCCGCTTTAGCCAGTCCGCCGGGTCCGGGTGCGAGGGCTTGGGGTTGTCGGTTACGATGCCGGGCCAGCCGGGGAAGCCCGCCTCGGCCAGCAGCGGCGCGATCCGGCCCGCGGCGGCCATGTCCGCAACGCCGAGCTGGAGGTCCAGCACGTCCTTCGCGGCGAGTCCTGGGACGGCGGTGGACCCGACATGGTCCAGCGCCAGGATGTCCTGTGTCAGGTCGTCCTGCGCTGCGGACGCCCGCAGGCGCGCGACGAGCCGGGCGGCCTGCGCGGGCCAGTCCGGGTTGGGATCCGTCAGCACCGGCCCGCCGGTCCACGGTGCGAGGCGGTGCCTGGCCAGGTTCTCCGCGAAGGGCGCCAGCCGGAACTTCCAGAGCCGGTCCACTGCGTCGCGGAGCTCGGCCGTGGAACCGGAGTTGTCCAGCACGACGTCGGCCGCCGCCAGCCGCTCCTCCCGCGTGGCCTGGGCAGCCATCCGGGCGCGGGCGTCCTCCTCGCTCATCTGCCGGTGTTGCATCATGCGCTGGAGCCGGACGGCGTCCGGGGCGTCCACCACCACCACGAGGTGGAAATTGGCACCCTGGCCCGTCTCGACTAAAAGGGGGATGTCCTGCACTATGACGCCGTCCTTCGGCGCCGCAACGGCCAGCGCGGCGGCACGCTCCCGGACGAGCGGGTGAATGATGCCGTTCAGCACGGCCAGGCGTTCCGGGTTGCCGAACACGAGGGCGCCGAGCTTCGGCCGGTCCAGGCCGCCGTCGGACGCCAGGACAGCCTTACTGAAGGCCTCCACCACCTTGGCCAGTCCGGCCGTTCCCGGCTCCACCACCTCGCGGGCCAGGGCGTCGGCGTCGATCACCACAGCGCCGAGCTCGCGCAGCCGCGCAGCAACCACTGACTTCCCTGCGGCGATGCCGCCCGTCAACCCGATCTTCAGCATCCCACCAGACTAAACTGATCCGGTGGCAGAAGACGCGGTTTCCCCGGACAGCAGGGCCACCGTCTATACGACGCTTTCCGCGGGGCCGGAGTTCCGGCACGAACTCGAGGTCAAACGCTCCCGGTTCATCACCGTGCTGCACCGCACCGGGGATGAGGACAGCGCCCGTGCCGTGCTCGCCGGGCTGCGCAGGGAATTCCACGATGCCCGGCACCATTGTTCCGCCTTCGTTCTGACCCCGGACCGGGAGGTGCAGCGCTCCAACGACGACGGCGAACCCGCCGGCACGGCCGGGACTCCGATGCTCGAGGCGCTGCTGAAACGCGAGACTGCGCCCGGGGTGACGGACCTCAGTGACCTGACCGCCGTCGTCGTCCGCTATTTCGGCGGCATCCTGCTGGGCGCGGGCGGGCTGGTCCGGGCGTACTCCGAATCCGTCTCCGGCGCCCTGGATCACGCGCCGCTGGTGCAGCGGCGCCGGCTGCGGATTTGCGCCGTCAACGTGCCGCATACGGCGGCGGGCCGGCTGGAAAATGACCTGCGCGCCGCAGGCTATGTGATGGCTGCAACCAGCTACGAGGCGCAGACCACTGTCCTCAGGCTTGCCCTGCCGGATGATCCGGCCGGGCTGGCCGAGGCGGCGGAGCGGCTCGCCGCCCTGTCGGCCGGACATGCCGTGCTGCGGCCCGGAGAAACGGAGTGGATCGATGTCCCCATCAGTTGAGGCCTATGGCGTGGTGGCGCTGCTCGACGTGACCGGGGACGTCCTGGAGCAGCTTCTTACCGTGGCGATCCGGGGCGCCGATGCCGACGAGGTCACTCCGCCCCTTGGCAGCGCGACGGGCTGGAACCCCGAGCGGGTCAGCTGGTTCCGCGACTACCACCACGCCGCCACGGCCGGGCTGGACGGGCCGGCACGGCAGCGGAGCTGGGCCATCAGTTGCGACGGTGAGCTGGCCGGGTCCATCCGGCTCAAGCGGCTGGGCCCGGGCACCCTCGAAACGGGGATCTGGCTGGCCCGGGACTTCCGTGGCCGGGGTGTGGGCCGCGACGCGCTGCGGCTGGTGAAGGCCCACGCGGCCGAGTCGGGGGCGACGGTACTTGAGGCCGACACCACGGCCGGCAACCACGGTGCCCTGGCGCTCCTGCGGTCGGCGGGGGCAGAGCTGGAGACCGGGACAGCGCTGGAGACCGGGGCGGGAGCAGCGAAAGCCGGGGTCCCGGGCTCGGTCCCGGTCAAGGCCAGGATCGCGCTGCACTGATTCCCGCCGCGGGACATGCCCCACCTTCCCCGCGGCCACCGGACACAATGCCACTGTGCGCATTCCCCGGGCCCAGGACTGGACATGTCCCTCTCAGTTCGACGCGAGGACTGGACATGTCCCGCCGGGAGTCTGACCGCTGGACATGTCCCTTAACGAAAGGTGGCCGCCCCCGCAGGGACGGCCACCTTCACGGTGCTACTTCAAGCTACTAAACGCCTGGTCCCAGGGAGCGGACTCCCGGAGATACAAAGGCAATTAGTTGCCGGTCAGCTTCTCACGCAGTGCTGCAAGAGCCTCGTCGGAAGCAAGCGTGCCGCCACCGGTGTTGGTCTCGGCCGCAGCCGGCTCGGAGGAGTAGCTGGTGGTGCCCGAGTCGCTCTCGCCGGACGTTGCGGCTGCAGCGTCGTCGGCAGCGTGCTGGACAACCTGCTTCTTGTGGGCTTCCCAGCGGGTCTGGGCGTCAGCGTACTGCTGCTCCCAGGCGGCGCGCTGCGTCTCGTAGCCTTCAAGCCACTCGTTGGACTCCGGATCGAAGCCCTCCGGGTACTTGTAGTTGCCCTCTTCGTCGTACTCAGCGGCCATGCCGTAGAGAGCCGGATCGAATTCGGTGCTCTCGGCGTCAACGCCCTCATTCGCCTGCTTGAGGGAGAGGGAGATGCGGCGACGCTCGAGGTCGATGTCGATGACCTTGACGAACAGTTCGTCACCCACGGAGACAACCTGCTCGGCCAGCTCTACGTGGCGGACGGCGAGCTCGGAGATGTGGACCAGGCCTTCGATGCCGTCTTCCACGCGAACGAACGCGCCGAACGGAACCAGCTTGGTGACCTTACCCGGCACAACCTGCCCGAGGGCGTGCGTGCGGGCAAAGGTCTGCCACGGATCTTCCTGCGTGGCCTTGAGCGACAGGGAAACACGCTCGCGGTCCAGATCGACTTCGAGAACCTCGACGGTGACTTCCTGGCCTACCTCGACAACCTCGGACGGGTGGTCGATGTGCTTCCAGGACAGCTCGGATACGTGAACCAGGCCGTCTACGCCGCCCAGGTCAACGAAGGCACCGAAGTTGACGATGGAGGAAACGACGCCGGGACGGACCTGGCCCTTTTCCAGCTTGTTGAGGAACGTGGAGCGGACCTCGGACTGGGTCTGCTCGAGCCAGGCACGGCGGGACAGCACAACGTTGTTGCGGTTCTTGTCCAGCTCGATGATCTTGGCTTCGATCTTCTGACCGATGTACGGAGCGAGGTCGCGCACACGGCGCATCTCGACGAGGGATGCGGGCAGGAAGCCGCGCAGACCGATGTCGAGGATAAGACCACCCTTGACAACCTCGATGACGGTACCGGTGACGACACCGTCCTCTTCCTTGACCTTCTCGATGTCACCCCAGGCACGCTCGTACTGAGCGCGCTTCTTGGAGAGGATCAGGCGGCCTTCTTTGTCTTCCTTGGTGAGTACCAGAGCTTCGACGAGATCGCCGACGGAAACAACTTCCGAGGGATCGACGTCATGCTTGATGGACAGCTCGCGGGAGGGAATGACACCTTCGGTCTTGTAACCGATGTCGAGCAGAACTTCGTCGCGGTCGACCTTGACGACGGTACCTTCGACGAGGTCTCCGTCGTTGAAGTACTTGATGGTGGCGTCGACTGCTGCGAGGAAGTCCTCAGCGGTACCGATGTCGTTAATGGCGACTACGGGGGTACCGGGCTTCTCGGTGGAGGTGATGGTCATGTAGTAGGGGCTCCGTTGTGGATAGTGAGTCGGTCAGGCAAACCGCTTCGCCCGCACTATGGAATGCACGCGAAGACCACGGCGTCTCAACTTCGATCAGCCGGGTCATCCTGATTTGTGGATTGTAGATGCGCGCACGTTGTACACGCCCGTCTAGTCTAGTCGTTTACGTCAACGCCGGTCAAAGCGCAACCGGGCTGATGAGGCCCGGATTGCGGCCGCTTTTCCGCTAAAAGTGCGTGAGGCAGTGCGGGGCGCGTTCGACGGCGAACATCAGCCGCGCTTTCAGCGCCGCCCCCGGGCTGTGCTCGGCGATCCGCCCTGCCGCAGTCAGCGTCACGGGGCAGACGCCGCCCAGGTAGATCGAACCGAGCTCGGCGACGTCGAGGACGAGCTCCGGCGCAGTACCCGCCGGAGCGTCCGTGACGGTGGCTTCGCCGCCGCTGATGGTGAGCGCGAACGTACCGTCCGCGAAGCCCAGGGGGTCGGTTATGCCCAGGACCAGGGTTCCGTCGGCGGAGTAGCGCCGCGCGCCGAGGGCGGCAGCCGTGTCCAGCACCCTGAGCCAGAGCATGTCGCCATGATCGGCGGAGTCGATGCAGCGCGGGTCCTCGAGCGCCCACACCAGTGGGTCCTCAACCGGCGCTTCACTCCAGCTCACCCGCTGGATCAGGTCCATGCTGCCCAGGAACTGCCACAGCTCCAGGTAGCCGGACTCCGTCGCCGCCACGAGATCAACGATCTCCATGGCATGGGGTTTGGTGTCCCAGCCGGAGAACTTGTAGGAGACATAGCCGTCCACGCTCCCGGCAGCGTCATAGTGCAGGGCGCACCTGATCGCGTCGTCCTCTGCGCCGTCCTTCCCGAGGGTTCCCGAGCTGCGCTGCCGGTACGCGTCCTGCCGTACCAGCGATCCCGGGGTGGCCCGGTGGACGCGGTCGAACACGGCCGGGGCCAGTTCCAGCAGGACCTTCCGGTCCGCGATCTCCACCGTCCCGCCGGGCACGTGCCGCACGCGGAACCGCGGCCCGGTGTCCACCTTGATGCTGCGTTCAAAGGTGGCGACGCCGAAGCCGAACCGCCCGTAGATCGAAGCTTCCGACGCCGTCAGGGCAGCCATCGCCAGGCCGTCGGCCCTGGACGCGTTGAGGTCCTCGGTCATCATCCGGCGCAGAAGACCCTGCCGCCGGTGGGTTCCGCGGACAGTCACGGCGGTAATCAGCTGCGTTTCGAGCTGCCGGCCGTAGCCGACGTTGAGCTCCTTGCGCAGGGTCCCGAAGGTCGCCACGGGAATGTCTGCCGGCAGGGAGTGGGCGGCAACGGTACCGGTCTGGTAAACCCCCGTCAGCTCGCGGTTGTCCGCGCGGTACGTGGCCATGACCTTGTCAACGAACTCGTCCTTGTGCCGCTCGTCGTAGAACCCGACGCCCACGCCGCGCAGCCAGGCGGCCCCCAGCGCATAGTCAGGCTCATCCTTTTCGGCCGCCCGGAACCGCCGGATCTGGTACTTTTCTGCCACGTGTTTCTCCCCCTGAATCGCTGCGGTCCCGGCGGCCCCGGAATCCGAAAATTTAGTGCCGAATCGAACTCAGTGCCGAAATGCTGGTGCCGAAGTGCTGGCGCCGAACAGCTAGTGCCCGGCCTCGTACCAGCTGGAGCCGACGCCGATCTGGACATCGAGCGGAACGGTCAGCTCTGCGGCCGCTCCCATCTGCTCAGTCACAAGCCTCTCCACGGCCTCGCGCTCCCCGGCGGCGACCTCCAGAACAAGTTCGTCATGGACCTGCAGCAGCATCCGCGATTTGAGGTCCTGTTCCGCAAGCGCGCCGGAGACGCCCAGCATGGCGCGTTTTATGATGTCAGCCGCCGATCCCTGGATCGGCGAGTTCAGCGCGATGCGTTCCGCGTTCTCGCGCAGCTGGCGGTCGGTGCTGGTGAGGTCCGGGAGGTACCGGCGGCGCCCCTCGATGGTGGCGGTGTACCCGTCGATCCGGGCCTGCTCCACCACGCCGCGGAGGTAGTCGCGGACGGCGCCGAACCGGTCGAAGTAGTCCTTCATGAGGGTCCGGGCCTCGTCAACGGAGATCTCCAGCTGCTTGGAGAGCCCGAACGAGGTCAGACCATACGCCAGGCCGTAGGACATCGCCTTCACCTTGGAGCGCATGGCGCTGGTGACCTGGTCTGTGGGCACGTGGAAGATGTTGGATCCCACGAACCGGTGGAGGTCTTCGCCGTCCTTGTACGCCTGGATCAGGCCGGCGTCCCCGGAAAGGTGGGCCATGATGCGCATTTCGATCTGCGAGTAGTCCGCGGAGAGCAGGCAGTCGTAGCCTTTGCTGACCACGAAGATGCCGCGGACGCGCCGGCCTTCCTCGCTGCGGATCGGGATGTTCTGCAGGTTGGGATTGTTGGAGGAAATCCGGCCCGTGGCTGCGACATTCTGCGCGTAGGTGGTGTGGATCCGGCCGTCGTCCGTGACGGACTTCTTGAGCGACTCCAGCATCTGGCGCAGCTTCGACGATTCGCGGTGCGCCATGAGCTGGACCAGGAATTCGTGTCCGGTCTTTTCCAGCAGGTTCTTGAGCGACGCGGCGTCGGTGGTGTAGCCGGACTTGATCTTCTTGGTCTTCGGCAGGCCCAGGTCCGCGAACAGCACGGTCTGCAGCTGCTTGGGGGATCCCAGGTTGACCTCGTGACCGATCGCGGCGAAGGCAAGCTCCTGGGCGTTCTCGATCACCTTGGCCAGGTCCGCCAGCTGCTCGTCCATGCGGGGCAGGTCAATGGCGATTCCCGCGAGTTCCATGTCCGCGAGGACCCGGCTGACTGGCAGCTCCAGGGTGGTGAGCAGGTCCTGGGCTTTGCGCTCCGTCAGTTCCGTTTCAAAGAACCGGCTCAGGGCCTGGACGACGGCGGCAACGTGGACCAGTGCCCCCGCGGCAGCGGCATCGTCGCCGTCGAACGCCAGCTCAAGCTGGCCGGCCTTGGCGGCCTCGGTCGAGACGGCGACGTTGAGGTGATGCTGCGCCAACTCCGCAATTTCGTAGCTGCGGCGGTCAGGCTGAATGAGGTAGCCGGAAATCGAGGTGTCGTCGACCACGCCGGCCAGTTCCAACCCGCGGCCGCTCAGCGCTTTCAGGGCAGCCTTGAAACCGTGCATCACCTTCGCTGAGCGGGCGTCCCGCAGCCACGCTGCCAGGACGTTTTCGGCGTCGGCGTCCTGGCTTGCCAGGTCGATGTAGGCCGCGGCATCATCGCGGACGATCGCCACGGCGGCGGCATCCTCCCCGATCCGGCCCGGCACGAGGTCGACGGCGACGGCTGACCGCTTGCCGGCACCCGCCGCAAGGAAGGCGCCCAGCTCGGCCGCTCCGGCCGGGATCACGAAGTCCGGGGTTTCGAGGCTTTCCCGCTCCGTTTCCGCCACCGAACTGCCATAGAGGGCGAAGAGGCGGGTGCGGATGGTCTTGAATTCGAGGGTGTCGAAAAGCTCCTCGAGGGCCGCCTGGTCCGGCTGCGGTTCCGCAAGTTCGTCCAGCGTCACGGGGAGGTCCAGGTCCGTGTGGAGCCTGTTCAACCGCCGGTTGCGCAGGACACCCTCAACATTTTCGCGGAGGGCGTCCCCTACCTTCCCGCCGATCGTGTCGAGGTTGGCCAGAACCCCCTCCAGCCCGCCGTAGAGGTTGATCCACTTGGCGGCCGTTTTGGGCCCGACGCCGGGGACCCCGGGAAGGTTGTCCGCGGTCTCCCCCACGAGGGCGGCGAGGTCCGAATACTGCGCGGGACTGACGAAATACTTCGCCTGGATGGCTGCGGCGTCCAGCCGGGGAATGTCGCTGACGCCTTTCTTTGGATAGAGCACAAACACGTTGTCCGTGATCAGCTGGAAGGCATCACGGTCACCCGAGACCAGGAGTACCTCGAACCCGGCTTTGTCTCCCATGGTGGCGAGGGTGGCCAGGATGTCGTCTGCTTCATAGCCCGGCATCTTAATGGTCTTAATGCCCCATGCGCCCATGACCTTGTCGATCAGGTCGATCTGGCCGCTCATTTCCCGGGGGGTCTCGTTGCGTCCGCCCTTGTAGTCGCTGTATTCGGCTTTCCGGTGGGTGGTGTCATCCGAGACGTCGAAGGCCACGGCGACGTGGGTTGGCTTCTGTTCCTTGATGAGGTTGATCAGCATGGATGTAAAGCCGTGCACGGCGTTGGTGTGCTGCCCCGTGGCGGTGGAGAACTTGTCCGCCGGCAACGCAAAGAACGCGCGGAACGCCATGGAGTGGCCGTCCAGGACCATCAGCCGGGGCTGGCCGGTGCTTGCAATCACGGGGGCCCCGGTGGCGGGAACCGGCTCCGCGGCCCGGCTGGAGCTCAGGGAGGGCCCGGCCGCAGTGCCGGATTCGGTCTCAGGTGCCGGGAAGATGTCTGCTGCAGAGTCATCTACAGAGGGGGCAAGGGCCGGTTTGGTAGTTTCGCTCACAGGTGCCAGCCTAGTTCCCATGATGGACAATTTCACGCCCGGCCCGTTCGCGGCCGAGCTGACGGCTGCCGGTGTACCCGAGGAAATGCATGATTGGCTCGGCCGCTACGGCGTGGGCGCCCTGGTGGTGAAGATGGGCATCCGGTTCCTGGAGATGAGCCCGGAACGCACGGTGGCCACCATGCCGGTGGAAGGCAACACCCAGGTGGCGGGCATCCTGCACGGCGGGGCGCACGTGGTCCTCGCCGAAACGCTGGGGTCCTTCGCCGCCGGGATGCATGCCGGCCCCGGGCGCCAGGCCCTCGGCATCGAGGTCGGGGCAACGCATCACCGAGCGATCTCCGAGGGCACTGTGACGGGCACCTGCACGGCGATCCACCTCGGCCGGACCCTCACCACGCATGAGATCGTGATCACGGACGGGCAGGGCCGCCGGCTTTCGACCGCACGCATTACCAACCTGATCCGCGAGAACGCGGACGAGTAGCGGCCGGCGCCTTCGGCGTTCGCAAAGCAGCACGGCCGCAGGGCCGCAGTTTTACACGGCAGCAGGCTGCGTCAGGCGCGTTTCCCGGCGAAACGGTACCGCAGCTCCATGATGCCGCGGCCCATGGTGTGGGACGAGATTAACTCCAGCGGCGCCGTCGGGCGTGCCAGCGGAAGCACCGCTTTGCCGCTGCCCAGCATCACGGGAATGATGGAGATGATGAGCTCATCCAGCAGGCCTGCATCCGCGAACTGGGCCGCCAGGATTCCCCCGCCGACAATCCAGACGTTCCGGCCGGCCGCGTTGTCCCTGAGGTCCTGGGCGAATTCCCCCACCGGCCCGCGCACGAAGGTCACATCGGATCCTTTCGGCGCCGGGAGCTCGTGGTGTGTGAAGACCCAGCACGGCGTACTGGGGTAGGGCCAGTTGCCGGGTTCGTGCTCCATCAGCCAGGCGTAGGTTTCGCCGCCCATCACGATGGCGCCGACGTCGGCCATGAAGGCGTCGTAGCTTTCCTTGCCGCCGGCAAAGCCGTCGAACTGCAGCAGCCAGTCCAGCTTGTCATCGGCAGTGGCGATGAATCCGTCCAGGGAAGATGCCACGAAGTACTGGATGCTCGACATGGGCCCAGCCTAGCCAATCCGCACCGGGCTGCCCACCCGCGGGCGGCCCGGCCCGGGCTGTGCTGACGTTACTGCTGTTCGGCCCGGCTCCTGGGGCGCCGGTGACGAAGTGTGTCCGGGAGAATTCGGGTGTGACCTTCCAAGGACGGCGCCGCCGGACCAACCCCCTTTTCTTTGGCGCAAGCGGCTAATGGTGCCCGACTCAGGCGGACCAAACGGGCGATATGGAAGATAACCAGGCCGACGCCGACCGTGACCAGTGCGGCGTCAACCCCATGAAATAGATTGGTCGATAGCCGATACACCGCAGGGACCATAACAAGGACGGCGATGCCGATTCCGATGAATGCCCCGACCTTGACGGACTGACGCTCGTCGGCCGTTTTTGGCTTTCGTTCGCGCTGCTCCACCGATCTGCCCCCTCAGTCTGTGCTGGCGTCGAGCCTACAGCAGGGCCAGCCGCGGCCTGGAAGTGCAGGCTGCCTCCCTCCCACTGCCGGGTGCCGAACTCAAGACATCCTGGAAAACGAAAGACTGCCCCGAACTCGGTTCCTGCCTGAAGCCTCTGTGGACCGCGTAATTCGAGGGCACGGAAGGCTCGAGCGCCAGGGACAAAGCTGCCCGATTCCAAAGGCGATTAGTGCGTCCCCTGATCGCTCGGTGAAGGTTGCTTTCCCCTGGGATTTCTCAGGCCTGTCCGTGACATGAACTTGGTCCTCATGTGGCGGACAGCATAAACGCGCCCGTCAGCCACCCAAGCCGGAGCGTACTGGGTGAGGCAAGGAACCAACATTCCCGGAGGCATTGACACGAGGAGCCAACGGTCCGGACCAGAGGTTCCGGATCAGCCGTGCTGGAGCCCCGGCTGATCCGGGGCCGGCCCGGCGCCGAGTATCCCCGCGAACTTCTTCTCCAGCGCGGCAAGCGTGGCATCGGGCAGCACAATCAACCCGTCCAGTTCGCGTCGGGCACGCCTGTACGCCGTCTGCCGCTCGGCCGGGGTGGCAGCGGCGTCGGAGGCGATCCGGAGCAGCTTCCGGGCCGTCGCGAGCCGCCCGCGTTCCGGGCCGGTGAAGTTGCTGTCCCTGACGCGCTGCGCCTCCCGCTCGGCAACATCGAACGCAAGCTCGAACCCGCGCACCGCCGAGCGGTACTCCTCCAGCCGGGCCGCCGTCGTGATGTCACCGGACGCGGCGGGACGCAGCCCGTCGGCCTCCCGTTTGGCCCGCAGGAACGCGACCGTGAGCGGTTCACGGACATCCGTCATGGCCGGGAAGTCGATGAGCTTTCCCACGTCCAGTTCGTAGTCCAGCCAGCGCCGGTTCACGGCGTCGTGGCCCTCCATCAGGGCCTGCACATCGGAGCGGCTGGTCTGCTCCACGTCGGCTGCAAGATTCTTCAGCTTGTAGAGCTCCACCCGTCGCCGGTGCCGGCGTTCGGAGGCTTTGGACCATGACCGCGCCCAGCCGCCGAACAGTCCGCTCAGCGGAAAGATGAGCCACCAGTAGTGGCTGACGAAATCGAAGAAAGGCTGCACGGCACCATACTCCCACCCCGTGGTCGGCAGCGAAATGCCCACCCCCGGTGGACGGCAGCGCTGCCGAATTTCCGGTCCGCCCCGGCCCGGCGCTGTTGGCGTCAGTCCTGGCTGTGCTTGACCTTATGCACCCGGGTGACGATGGTGGGGCACGGCACGTTCAACAGTACGGCGTGGGCCGTGGAGCCGAGCACGGCCCGGGAGAAGCCTCCGCGTCCGCGGCTGCCGATCACCAGCAGCCTGGCCGCCGCCGCAGTTTCCACGAGGGCCTTCGCCGGCTCGGTAGCGGTTTCAAGGCGCTGATGGATCACGAGGTCCGGGTATTTGTCGCCGAGGCCGGCTACCGACTCGGCGAGCACAATCCGGTCCTCTTCGACCAAGGTTTCGGCGAGCCCGCTGGCCGGCAACTGGTTCTCGACCCACCGGGCCGGACTCCGGAATGCCAATACGACGGTCAACTCGTCCCCGCCCAGGTCCGCTTCGGCGGCCGCGACCGCGACGGCCTGAAGCGACTCCTCCGAGCCGTCCACACCGACTACCACACCGCGGCCCGACGTTCCCTGCTTTTCCGGGACGATGGCGGCCGGACAGTCCGAGGCGGCGACAATCTGCAGGGCCCGGTCTGTGAGAGGTCCGCCGTCGAGCCAGTGCTTGTCATGGGCGCCGACGACCACCATCGATGCTTCCTTCGAGGCCTCGCGAAGGGCCCGCCCCGCGCTGCCATGCCGGAGCCGCGCCTCGACCTCAACATCGGGCGCCTGCTCGCTAGCACTGGCCTGCGCCTTCCCGAGCATCTCCGTCCCCGCTTTCCGGATGAGTTCGTGGTACTCGAAATCCGGGGACATCCAGCGATCATCGACCGCATGGATGACTATCACCGGGAGCTTGTGCCGGGACGCCCGCTGCAGCGCCCATGTCAGTGCGGCCGCACTGCCGGCAGAGCCGTTGAATCCGACGACGATTGGTTTGTTCATGCTGAACCCTGTTCTTCTCCGTGGCGTGACCGGCCCGGCACCAAGCGATCCGACCAGCCGCACCGATAGCCCGCAGACAGTTGGTCCGCAGCTGACAGTTCAGTGTGGTCCGTCCGCCGTCCGCCGGTTAGGGCCTTAAGCCCCCGCAGGAACCCCCGCCGCCGCACCGGTAGGATTTTTCTTGCAGGCTTCTCAGCACGCGAAACGTGCTCGGCGCATTCCAGTGGCAAGGACAGACGATGAACAAAAAATTCCAGCGGACGGCCAAAGGTACGGTTCAGGCCCCGGCCCGGCCGTGGACGGCCGCCTACGGACCGGGAGTCCCTGCGGACCTGAAGTTGCCGAACGGGACTCTCGTGGATCTCGTGGAGTCATCCGTGCGGCGCTACGGGTCCAGGACCGCACTGGAGTTCTTCGGGGCCCGCACCAGCTACCGGGACCTGGGCATGCTCATCAGCCGGGCTGCCGCCGGGCTCCAGAGGCTGGGCGTCAAGGCCGGTGACCGGGTGGCGCTGGTGCTGCCGAACTGCCCGCAGCACATCATTGCGTTCCATGCCGTGCTGCGCCTCGGCGCCGTCGTGGTGGAACACAACCCGTTGTACACCGACCGGGAGCTGCGACACCAGTTCGAGGACCACGGCGCCACGGTGGCGATCGTCTGGGACAAGGTGGTGGAGCAGGTCCGCCAGCTGCCCGCCGACGTCGGTCTGCGCCACCTCGTCTCGGTGGAGCTGATCCCGGCCATGCCGCTGCTCCAGCGGATCGCGCTGCGGCTACCGGTGCCCGCGGCCCGCACGGCACGCGCGGCCCTGTCCGCCGGCAAGCACGGGCACCGGCCCCACACGGCGCCTGCCCGCCGCACGGTGCGGCCGTGGCGGGAGCTCCTCGAGGCGGGGGAACTGAAGAAGAAGCACCCCCGCCCTGCCGCGCAGGACCTCGCCGTCCTGCAGTACACATCCGGCACCACGGGGCTGCCCAAGGGCGCCATGCTCACCCACGCCAATCTGCAGGCCAACGCCGCCCAGGGCCGCGCCTGGGTGCCGGGGCTCAAGGAGGGCCGGGAAACCGTGTACGCGGTGCTGCCCATGTTCCACGCCTACGGGCTGACGTTATGCATGACCTTCGCCCTGAGCATCGGCGCGAAGCTGGTGCTGTTCCCCAAGTTCGACGTCGATCTGGTGCTGAAGGCGCTCAAGAAGTCGCCGGCCACCTTCCTGCCGGCCGTCCCGCCGATCTACGACCGGATCGCCGCCGCGGCGGCGGAACGCGGGATCGGGCTGGAGAGCATCCGTTTCTCCATCTCGGGGGCCATGAACCTGCCGACGGCGACCGTGGAGACGTGGGAGAAGGCGACCGGCGGGTACCTGATCGAGGGCTACGGACTGACGGAGACCTCCCCCATCGCCATAGGAAACCCCTTCGGACCAAGCCGCAAGCCGGGCACCGTGGGGGTGCCGTTCCCGCTGACCGACATCAGGGTGGTTGATCCCAAGGATGTCCTGATCGACCGGGCCCCGGGCGAAGAGGGTGAACTTCTCATCCGCGGGCCGCAGGTGTTTTCCGGCTACTGGAACCGGCCGCAGGAGACCGAGGATGCACTGCTGGAAGGCGGCTGGTTCCGCACCGGGGACATCGTCTCGGTGGACAGTGACCACTTCGTCACCATCCGGGACCGGATCAAGGAACTGATCATCACCGGTGGATTCAACGTCTCCCCCAGCGAAGTGGAAGACGTTCTCGCGACGTTCCCCGGCATCAGCGACGTTTCCGTGGTCGGTTTGCCCCGGCCGGGAGGCGGCGAGGATGTGGTCGCCGCCGTCGTCGCTCTTCCGGGGACCACCATCGATCCGGACTCGCTCCAGGTATTTGCGCGGAAGCACCTGGCTGCCTACAAGGTGCCGCGCCGGGTGGTGGTCCTCGATTCGTTGCCCCGCTCGCTGATCGGCAAGGTCCTGCGCCGCGAAATTCGCGACACCCTGATCGCCGGCCGGTAGGGCTGGACCGTGGCGCGCACAAAAGAGGCCGGCTGGCGGGCGCCGCCAATGCTTGGGTTAGTGCCCCGGGTCGTCAGATCCCGGAGCGTGGTGCCCCGAGTCGTCCACGCTGTCCGCTTCGTCGGGAGCCGGTTCCCGGGACAGGTCCGCTCCCTCTCCGCTCGTTGAGCGTGGCGCCAGCCCGACGTCGGCGGGCTGCTTTCCGGCACTGCGGGCCATGGCGTCCCGGACGGACTCCACCAGCGCGTCGCTGAGCAGCGGTCCGGTGTAGCCGATCGTCAGCGCCCCGCCGTCGGGCACTTCCTCATAGTTGCCGAGTGCGTCGGAGAGGATCCCTTCCGCGGCAATCGATGCCGCCAGCGCGGCGGGATCCGCTGCAGCGACCGTGAACTGCAGATCATGGACCAGAACTTCCCCGACGTGCAGGTGTTCCACCTCGGCGTTAGTGCCCTCCTGGCCGACGGCCCGTTCCGCGAGCCGGGCCGCGTCCTCTTGGCTCCGGCCTGCCGGCAGTGCCACGATGACTTCCGGAACGAGGTGGTCCAGGAGCAGTGCGTCAAGGACCATCGGCGAGATGTCGGTCAGCTCGATGCCCTGCTGGGAGGCAGCCTCGTCAAGCTGCCGGCGCAGGGCAGCCGGATCGGACTCCCCGGCCGGATGGACGACGATGACGGTCCGTCGCCGCACCATCAGCCCGTCATGGCTGCTGGCCGGCCGGCCGTTCCCCACATCCGCACCCGATTTGAGGGCCACCGCCTCCCCGCCAACCACATCCCCCGCGGCTGCCGGCGTCGCTTTGATGGTGGCCTGGGTTCCGGCCGGGGGTGCCGCAGCCTGTGCCGACGGCTCCGGCACCCCGCCCGTGCAGGCTCCCAGAGCCAGCACCAGCAGGCTGGCCGCCGCCGTCCTGATGATGCGCCCCATCTCAGCTCCCCGCCGGAAGGCCCGGCCTGTACACCGGCGGATGGGATCCCAGGGGTGTCGTGTCCAGGACGGGCCTGGCAGAAGTCACGGGATCATTGTTGTTCAGGTCGCCGACTGAGAATTGCACCATCATGTCGTGATCTTCGTGCACGAGGTTATGGCAATGGACCATGTATCTGCCGCCGGAGTGGGCCCCGGTATCAAATTGCATCAGCACGGTGATGGACTCATTTTCGCCCGCGTAGAAGACGTCTTTCGGCCCGGTCTCCCAGGCAAAGGGCTTGCCCCCGTTAGTGTTCCGGCCAATGATCTTGCCATCAATCAGGTGGACGTGCACAGGATGGAACCAGCCTCCGGATGCGTTCGTAATGGTCCATTCTTCGACCTGGTAGGGCTGGGGGTTGCCGAACAGCCGGGTGAAGCCGGATTGTTCCACGTCCGCCCAGGTGACACCGTTGATGGTCCATTCGCCTTTCTCGCGGATCACCCTAAGGTTTCGCTTCACCACCGCCATGTCCCTTGTCAGCTTCATGGTGGGGATTCCGCCGCGGACTGCGTTTGGGGCTCCACCGTCGTCGAGCGCAGTGGGGATACTGGTGAAGGTAGCTGCCGGACCCGAATCCTCCACGACCTGGAAGCGCATGATTTTGTTCGTGTTGGCAAAGCTCACGTTGTTCTTATTGCTCAGGTTGCGCAGCTCGACACTCTGCCCCGGCCGGTACTTTCGGAAGTCGATCAGGACTTCGTATCGTTCGGCGGTTCCTTGCCGCCACGACTTAACCGGTTGCACCACCGGCACCATGCCGGCATCGGTTCCCACGACGTATATTGGCTCGCCCGTGGAAAGGGTGGGGCGGTAGGAACGCGAGATTGAACCGATCAGGACCCGGAACCGGTAGATCCGGGGCTTGACCTTCATTGTCGGCCAGGGCACTCCGTTGACCATAATGATGTCGCCCCACAATCCGGAGTGGCCGTTGTCGTTGTAGCCCAGGGAGCCGTCGGCTTTGAACATGGCATCCGAGATCAGCAGCGGCACGTCGTACTCCCCCTGTGGCAGCTGGGCCCGCTCGTAGGCGTCGGACAAAGGGTATATTCCGGCCAGACCTGAATAAACCCCCTGGGCCGTAACGAGGTGGTTGTGATCGTGGTACCACATCGTCCGGGCTGGCTGCCAGTTGGGGTAATGGTAATTCTTGACCTCTCCAGGTTTCGTGGAGTCATTGGCATACCCGTCGTACTGTGGCAGCGACGCCGAACCATGAAGGTGGGTTACCGTATTAAAGGCGCCCGGATGGAGAAATGACGTCGCGGGCAGGGCGTTGCGAATCCGTACCTCGGTCCGGGTCCCCTGGCTGACCCGGATGGTGGGCCCGGGAAATATGCCGTTGTAGCCTGCCACCGTGGTACTCAGCCCCGGCACGAACTGCGCCTGGCCGAGTTTCTGGGTGAGTGCGTAGCGCTCATATGGCCGTGTCGGGTCGCCGTCGTCGAAGCCCGACTCAAACGGCACCAGCTCCGGTGGGCGGCGGAAGACTGCTGCGTAAGGGACTGGCATGTTCCCGGGAGCCAGCAGGCTGGATGTGAGTGGCGGCGTCGCCGCCGGGACGTCGTCGGCCCCTTTTTTCATCCCGGCCAGTCCGAGGGCGCTGACGGCGCCCAGCTTCAGAATTTCTCGTCGTGTAGTCATGGCCCCTCCAAAATGGGCGATGGGATTGGATATTGTGCCGAAGGACACCCTTGGGATGATGGAAAAAGCCGGCTGGCGGGCCTGGTGGGACCCGCCAGCCGGCATTCCCGTCGTGACGGTGTTACAGAGCTGATCCCGTGGTGAAGGTCCACGTACGGGTGGTCAGCGGGTTACCGGCCAGGTCCCGGACCCCAGTGGTGCCACCGGTGATGGTGACCCGGTACTGGGTGTTCGAGGCGAGGCTGGCTCTGGGGTTGATCGTCAGCACCCGGGTGGTGGTGCTGAACGACTCCACTGAGCTGATCTCCGCTCCGGTGGAGACCTGCTGGATGCGGACCTTGCCGACCACCGCGAAGCCGGTGATGGCTTCACTGAACGTGGCCGTCACGTTGGCGTTCCGGCGTACCGCGGTGGCTCCCGCAGCGGGAGTCTGGGCAGTGATCCGCGGGGCGGGGCCGGTGGTGAATGACCAGGTGCTCGTCGCCATAATGTTGCCGGCAGCGTCGCGGACGCCCGTCAGGCTGGCCGTGTACACCCGGTCGGCCGTCAGGGTTACGCTCGGATTCAGGGTGGCAACCCTGGTCAGCGCGTTGTAGGAGACACTTGCGGGAACCAGAGTGGTGCCCAGCCGGAGCTGGAAATTGGTTCCGCTGAGTCCCGTGACCGTTTCGTTGAACGTTGCCGTCAGGTTGGCCGTCTGGCTGATGGAACGTGAAGCCGCCAGCGGAGTCCTCGCCGTCACCGCCGGGGCAGTGGTGTCGCCGGCGACCGGAGTTGCCGCCGCCGAGCGGGCCGAGGCTGCCCCCGTACCCACCGCGTTGATTGCGGCCACGTCAAACGTGTACGCAGTCCCGTTAGTGAGCCCGGTGACGACGACGGTTCCCACGTTTCCGGTGACCGCCTGGGTGCGGGCCAGGGTAGCACCCGCGAAGGCCCGCACGGTGTAACCCGTGATGGCGGATCCGCCGTTGGAAGCGGGAGCGGTCCAGGTCAGGGTTGCCGAAGCCGCCCCGGCCGTTGCCGTACCGATAGTCGGGGCACCCGGAGCGGTCAGCACCGGAGCCGGAGCCGGGGTCACAGCGTTCGAAAGAGCCGAGAACTGGCTGTCTCCGAGGGCGCTGGTCGCCTGGACCTGGAACCGGAAGGCGGAACCGTTGGTCAGGCCGGTAACCACCAGGCTGGTGGCACCGGCAGGAGCGGGACGCAGTGCCCCGACCTGTGCGCCGGCCGCGTCCAGCACCCTCACGAGGAAGCCGCCGGCCGTTCCGATGGTCGGAGCCGCGAAGTTGACCGTTGCCTGCCCGTTGCCGGCGGTTGCTACGCCGATAACCGGTGTGTTCGGGGGAACGGTGTCGGAGAACTGAAGGAATTCGATGTTGCGGAGGGTGTCCGTACCATCGATGCCTGCTCCGTTGTGGACTACGGTGGTGACGGATCCGGGCGAGCCCAGGGTGCCGTTTCCACCGGTCGTGGTGACAGTGTAGTTCGCCTGCACATCGGAGAAGACTGCCTTGTCAGTTCCGCCGGAGCCGGTCAGGATCTCACGGACGGCCACGATGTTTCCGGGGTTGACCTTGCCGGCGAAGACGGCTTCCTGGAGTGTCGGCCCGGTAAGGTTTCCGGCGCCGTCCCGAAGGTACTGGCTGGCCATGGCGCTTTGTCCTGGCCCCTCGATGCCGGCACTGCCGATCTCCGTCGCCGGGTTGTTCGCGTCAGTCCGAACACTCAGGCGGACGCTGAGGTACTGGTCGCCGTCGAGGATGTCGTCGGCGCCACGTCCCTCCAGGACGTCGCTGCCGGCTCCGCCGAGGAGGATGTTGCCATCGCCCCAGACGAACGGACCAGCCAGTGAACAGTCACTGGTCACCGACGCGGCCACGATCGGCCCCACCGGGGTGGCGAGGGGCGGAACGAGGGCGTCGAGGCCGGCGATCTTGTCGAGCCCCTCCTGGTCGAGTGCATCGCAGCCTACGAAGCCACCGCCCCCGACTGCGCTTGGAACCAGGTTGTCGCCGCGGATCTTGTCATCGAATTTCCAGCCGGACAGCGCCTCGGTCTCGTTGAACTTGTCACGAACTCCCACTGTGAGGATGTCCAGCGGGGCGAGCGGGAGGGTCAGATCGGAATCCTGCGGCTGCGGGTCGCCCTGACCGATGGTCCAGTCGTAGCCGGCGGCGCCGACGTTTTTCTCGATCCCGGGTCCTGCGACACCGACGTCGTTTCCGCCTTCCATGTCGTAGTCGTCATCGCCGCCCTGGCCGATCATGATGTCGTCTCCCGGAGCGTTGTCGTCCGTGAAGAACAGGTTGGCGCTGTCACCCTGCATGCCGTCGGGCTGGTTACCGCCTTCCATCCAGTCATCACCGCTATCTCCGAGCGCTCCGTCGATGCCCTCGCCGAGGATCACGAAGTCATCGCCGGCTCCAGCGAACGTCGTATTGGCGTTGGCTCCGCCGTTCGTGAAGTCCTTGCCGTCGCCACCCATCACGATGTCGAGACCCGGGCCGGCATCGATGGCATCGTTGCCTGGACCGCCCTTGAGGACGTCGTCGCCGGCGAGATCCCTGATGATGTCGTTGCCTTCTCCGCCCAGTGCGACGTCGGCTCCGTCACCACCCTCGATGACGTCATTGCCAAGGCCGCCCCAGAAGGTGTCGTTGTCAACGCCGCCGTAGATGCGGTCGACGCCGGCAGTGCCGTTGAAGACGCTCTGGCCGTTGATGCCGGCGGGATCCACGCTGTTCCTCGCCCGGTATTTGATGGTGCCGTCAGGCATGCGGATCAGCAGATCCGGCTCGCTGCAGTCCGATGCCGGATCATCCGCGACCGTGTTGCCAAAGGACGCAAAGCCTGCAGAGGTGCCGGCCAGATTCTTCAGCTCGAACTTGCAGTCCGCGGTGGCGAACACATCCGCCTTGAGGGACTTGGCATTCGTGTTCCGCATCATCATTTCGGCGAAGGAGTTGCCTTCAAGCTGCGTCCTCAGGTTCATGCCGGGTGTCCGCGCCAGGTAGTAGAGGCGGTCGCCGTTCTGAAGGTCAGTCAGTTGCTTCTCGAAGACGTAGTTGAACGTGCTGCCCAACAGGCCGCCGAAGAGGTTCGTCCGCTCGGCGAGGCCGCCGATCCAGAGATCGACGTTGTCGAGGCCGGTGATGGACTGGGTGCCGTTGTTGGCCCAGGCGCCGGTGCTGTTCATAAACTCAGGAGCATCAGCAGGAGCAACGTCTCCGGCAGCGACACTGGGGCTGACAATCGCCCGTGCGGCCGCCCGGCGGGAGGCCAGGGTTGCCGGGCCGTCGTCGGGTGTACCCAGGGTGGCGTCCGGACCGGCGTTCGTGAGGATGGTCGGGTGCTGGCCGTAGGCGGCGACGAAGTTGACCAGTGACTCAGGGTTCTTAAGGTTTTCTCCGAAGTCGATCCAGTTGGTGTAGGGCTTCAGTTGGCTGTCATTTGTTGAGCCGAACAGCTGCCGGCGAAGCGGGTTCAGCCGGGGGACGCCCTCGGACCGGGCCCGCGTCATGTTGATCGCTGCCAGGTCCAGCGGCAGGCCCAGGAGGTTGTTGCGGAGGGTGTCCGTCACGAACTCATCCAGTTCATTGCCGACCTGGTCGGACATGCCGGCGACGATGCTGCCGGCAGCCTCCTCAGAGGTCAGCGCGCCGGCGGTGCCACCATTGGTGTACTCCGGCGGGTTGAGGAAGCCGTCAAGCAAGGAGATGTCGTTCTGACTGCCCCTGATGTCGTCGGACGTGCCGAACTCATTGTCGGGCCCGGGGCGGTCCTCGTTCCTGCGGGAGATCGTCTCGGTCAGCATGGAGTGACCGAAGCGGTACACGGCATGGGCGAACTCCGCCTTGACCGCAGGGTTGATTTCGGTCTGGGTGAAGGCAAACGGCTCGAAGGGGTTGATCGCCGGCTGGATCTTGCGGGCGAACTCCTCAAACACCAGATGCTGGTACTCCATCTCGGTGATGAACCGTGCCGCCTGGAAAAGGCGCTCTCCGTTCCAGCCGTTGGCACCGGACGCCGACTGCCATTCGGCGAGGGCGGCGACACCGCTCGCGGAAGTATCGTTCGTGAGGGTGGCCTTGATGTCACCAACGAGCCGGTCGTGTTCCGAGTGGAAGACCTGGTGGATGGCCGTCAGGCCGATGTTCTCGTTGACCCGGCCGTCGCCGGCGGCGAAGTGCGCGTTGAGCATCTCGTCGTCGTAGGTACCTGCGGGCTGGCTGGCGAAGTCGGCGGAGGCCGCGTTGTCAGAATCCGGAGCCGGCGCTACCCGTGGAGTGGCCGGATTGTTGTCCGTGTCCTGCGGGGACGGGTCTGCGTTATGCGCGATGTCCGTCAGGAACGGAGTGTCGATGTACCGCACGTTGGCCGGCACCGGCACGGGGAGGGCAATATTGCCTTCCACGAGGCCCGTCGCGGTGACGTACTGAGGAAGTCCGTTGGGGCCGGGGAGGAACTTGCCGTACGCGTCGGCGGCGATCATCGGGACGTTCGTGACGTCCTTGTCCTCAAGCTTGAGGCCAAGGAAGATGGCGGCCTGAGACTTGACCGTGGCCCACGTGGCCATGCCGTTCGCGGTGGGGCCGGCGACGCCACCGAGCAGCTTGCCCGTTGAAACCGGCTTGCTGTCGGAGTTGTTGATGTACTCCCGCAGAAAGACCTGGTGTGACGGGTGCGAGGTGTAAGTCTGGCTCTGGTCGACCCACGGCGAATCCGTATTGAGCGCGTTCTGGATATCGTCGGCACTTTCGTCAGCAGGAGTCGCCGGATTGTCCCAAGCGACGCCGTCCGGACCGGGCTGGTTCTTGCCCCGGGTCAGCACCATGAACCGATTCTGCGGCGGCAGGTCGTCGCCGTTGCCGAGGACATGGTCCGGGCCCGCGATCAGCGGATCATCGGCTTTCAGCGGCACGAACACCGTGCCACCGCCCTTGACGGTCTGGTCCACGCCATGATCAAAAAACTGCCCGAAAAGTGTGAACAGTGAGTTGTAGGGCGGCGAGAGCCCGACGTCAGTGGTCACGTTAGGGATGAACAGGGTTTGACGCGAGGGCACGCAGCCCGTAGGAACTTCAGCCACCGGCGGCGTGGCCAACGGCTGCGGATCCGTAGTGCACGGGACGACGCCGGGGTTGCCTTGGGTCCTGACCGGGTTACCGGCCGCTGCCACGGCGGCAGGGTTGGTTGAGGTCTGGTCCACGATCAGGTTGCTGACGACGCGGGGCTCAGAGTCGAAGACCAGGCCCTTCTTTTGCGCATACGACGATGACTGGGACGGGCCGAAGCCGGGAGGTGAGCTCTCGGCGCTGGTGAATACCGGGGTGGTCAGGCGCGGGAACGTCTGGTCAGCAGCGCCGAACGTTTCCTGGCCGGGCTGGAGGTTGTTGCAGGAGCCGTCCACCGTCCGCAAACCCCGGGAAACAAGGGGACTCGCGATCTGGTCGGGCCCGGTACCCACGAGCGCACCACACGGGCCCGTGAACGAGGTGGTGTTGGCGACGTGCGCCTCCGAGATTTTGATCTGCTTGAGGATGAACGCCAGGTCTGACGCTGTAACAGTGAACCCCGCGCCCGTCGGGGCCACGACGGCGTTGGCCGTCACCGCCGTCGTGGTGAGTCCAAGGAAACTGAGCAGAGCCATTGCTGTCCCTGCCGCGACTAAGCGGGTCGGAGTGCTAAAGATACGTCTCTGGCCCTCCGCCTTCGTGCATGCGAACACATTCATAACGCACCTGCCTCTTGAAGTGAATGATGCTGCAAGAGTGCAGGGCCGCACTTCGGGAAAACTGGGAGGGCCGGGCGCTCACCCAGGGCCGTCCCCGTGGCTGCCTACGCGGGCCGCGGTCCGGCGGCGCCGCCGACTCTGGTTTCCTTGCGGCGCTCCGGCGGAGCTGATAGGCCTGTATCAGGCCTGACGGTAAGGTGCGTAGTGGCAGATAGGCGCACAATCCATCCCCCGTGTGTCCGCAGAAGGGAAGTTCACGTGACCCGTAAGAATCCGCAGGTTGAGGAAAACGACGAAAGAGACCTCGTGGTTGGAGACGGCCCAAAGGACTGGGCCGCCGGCATCCCGGGGGTCCTGCACTCCATGAAGCCCGCGATCGAACAGATGGGCCTGAACCGCACGCGCAAGACCGTCCTGGCGATGAACCAGAAGGACGGGTTTGACTGCCCCAGCTGTGCGTGGCCGGACCCGGACCACCGCAAGGCGTTCGAGTTCTGCGAGAACGGAGCCAAGGCCGTCACCTGGGAAGCGACGCCGGTCCTCGTCCCCGCGGCTTTCTGGGCGGAGCATTCGGTCACGGAACTGCGCGCCCGCTCCGAGTACTGGCTGGGCATGCAGGGCCGGCTCACAGAGCCCGTCTTCAAGCCCGCAGGCGAGGACCACTACAAGCCGGTCAGCTGGGACGAGGCTATCCGCATTATCGCGGACAAACTCGCCGGCCTGGACTCCCCCGACGAGGCAGCCTTCTACACAAGCGGCAGGACCTCAAACGAGGCCGCCTTCCTGTACCAGCTGCTGGTCCGCGGCTACGGCACCAACAATCTCCCGGACTGCTCCAATATGTGCCACGAGTCCTCGGGCTGGGGGATGGGCCAGACCATCGGCATCGGCAAGGCCACCGTCTCCTTTGACGATTATGCCAAAGCCGACCTGATTATTGTCATGGGCCAGAACCCCGGCACCAACCACCCGCGTATGCTCACCGAGCTTGAGGCGTGCAAGGAGAACGGCGGGGAGATTGTCGCCGTCAATCCGCTCCCCGAGGCGGGCCTGCGCCGCTACAAAAACCCGCAAAAAGTCAAGGGCATCATCGGCCGCGGCACGGATATCGCAGACCAGTTCCTGCACATCCGCATCGGCGGTGACATGGCCCTGCTGCAGGCCCTCTCCAAGCGCGTGTTCGACGCCGAGGACCGGAACCCGGGGACTGTGCTGGACCACGCCTTTCTGGCCGAGCACTGCGAGGGCCTGGCGGAGCTCAAGGAGCACCTCAGCCAACTGGACGAACAGGCAGTGCTGAAAGCGACGGGGCTGCGCGCCGAGGACATCGATGAGCTCGCCGCCCGCTATCTTAAGGCCGACAAGGTGATCATCACCTGGGCCATGGGCATCACGCAGCAGAAAAAGGGCGTGGCCACCATCAAGGAGATCATCAACCTGCTCCTGCTGCGCGGCAACATCGGCAAGCCGGGTGCGGGCGCCTCCCCCATCCGCGGCCACAGCAACGTCCAGGGCGACCGCACCATGGGCATCTGGGAGCAGATGCCGCAGTCCTTCATGGAGGCCCTCGGCGCGGAATTCGACTTCGAGCCGCCCCGCGAACACGGCGTCGACGCGGTGGAGACCATCAACAAAATGCGCGACGGCGGGATCAAGGCGTTCGTGGCGCTTGGCGGCAACTTCGTCGGCGCCATCTCGGACACCAACGCCACCGAGGCCGCCATGCAGAACACCGAGTTGTCCGTCCAGATCTCCACGAAGCTCAACCGGTCCCACACGGTGACCGGCACGGAAGCCCTGATCCTGCCCACCATGGGCCGGACCGAGATCGATATCCAGGAGTCGGGGCAGCAATTCGTCTCCGTGGAGGACACGGTCTGCGCCGTCCACCCCTCCCGGGGCACCGTTGAGCCTGTCTCGCACCACCTGCTGTCCGAGCCGGCGATCGTCAGCCGCCTCGGCAAGGCCGTAGTCGGGAACAGGATCAAGGCCGATTGGGACGGCTACGAGAAGAATTACGACCTCATCCGGGACCATATCTCGCGGGTTGTGGGCGGCTGTGAAAACTACAACGAACGGATCCGGCAGGAAGGGGGGTTCATCCTTGCGAACGGCCCCCGGGACTCACGTACTTTCCCGACCCCCACCGGCAAAGCCGTGCTCACCGTCAACGAACTGGAGCATGTGGAGAAGCCCGAGGGCACGCTTATCCTGCAGAGCATGCGCTCCCACGACCAGTTCAACACCACCATCTACGGCCACAACGACCGCTACCGGGGCATCAAGAAGGGCCGCCACGTGGTCTTTGTGAATCCGGAGGATATCGCAGAGCTGGGCCTGGCCGACGGCTTGTTCGTGGACATCCGCGGCGAGTACAAGGACGGCGTCGAGCGGGTACTCCGCAAGTTCCGGGTGGTCTCCTACCCGACCGCCCGCGGCTGCGCGGCCGCCTACTACCCCGAGGCCAACGTGCTGGTGCCGCTGAACCACACGGCCGAAGGCAGCAACACCCCGATTTCCAAGGCGGTCATTGTCCGGCTGAAAGCCAGCCCGGACCAGACCCCGGACGGCTCCGCAACCGCAACCTCAGGGGCGGCCCACTTGCGGTAGTGCACATTTCTGCGCAGACCCCGGGGGGGGACATGTCCAGTCCTGGTCGCCGCCGGCGGACATAATGCCAACATGTCCATCCCCGGGACCAAGGGCAGGACATGTCCCCCCGGGGTCCCACGTGCGGGCGGCGAGATCCGGTCCGGCGCCGCGTGGCCTGCTACTGGGCCCGCTTGGCCCAGCCCTTTTCATCGGGGCCGCCGGATTCGCCGTGTTCGCACAGCTCAAGTACCTTGTTGGACGCGGCGTGAACGGCTTCCTTGGTGCCCTTGCGGCCGTTCGTGGAGGCGGTGCCTGCGGCGTAGCCGACGATGAACGCGCTGATGGCATCCGCGTGCGGCCCGACGGCCTTAACAGATTCCTCCGCGACCTGGACGATCTTCTCGTGGTCGACTTCCAGATCAAGAAGCTGTAGTGCCTGGATCAGTCGGCTGCTCCAGAGCCGCAGCGAGCTGTCTTCATCCCGGGGCAAAGTCATTGCTATTCCTCTTCGTAGGGGGCGTTATTCGATCGTCTATCACTCAAGGGGTAGCACCGACGCGGGCGTTCTGCAACGCGACACCGGACAACGCGGCACCGGGCATCCCGGCGGAAGGAAACAGATACCCTCACTTGCTCCACAGCGCGACGTGGAACTTCGAGCCCCGGCGCTCGAGACCGCGCGAGCCTCCGGGGGCGACCATGGCCGCAGTCGCGTCGGCGGTACCGACGAAGCGCTTCAGCGTCTGCGCCATTGTGGTGGCCCTGCGGTGGTCCAGTGTGCTGGCCCACCACAGGCCTGAGACAGGTGTTCCGACGACGGGGAGCCGGACCAGGGCACCGCTCTGGATCTCTGCGCGGACAACGTGGCCGAGCGCCAGCATGATGCCCTTCCCCGCCCGCACGGCGGCAAGTGCATCGGTCTCGCTGCTGAGCCGGATAATGTCCGGCGCCACCGCCATCGACGCCAGCCAGCGGCCCTCCTCGGTGCTGTTCTGGATCCCGGCCGGCCCGCCAAACCACGGCCGCACACCCACGGCGGTGCCGGCGGGCGCCGTCGGCCACACACCCACGGCGGTGGTGGCGTGCGCCGTCGGCCGCGCACCCACGGCGCCGCCGGCAGCCTGGACGCGCTGAGCCTCGCAAAAGGCATCGCGGCGGACCAGCTCTCCAGCCCCGGGAAGGTCCTGGCCATCGAGGCGGTGGTGGCCTGCGTGGCCTATTGGGCCGGCCGGCGGTCGGCTTTCCGGTTGATCAAAATGTACGGGAAGCTTCGGGCCGCCAGTGCGTGATGTGCTCGCGGCAATAATGCCGGGCTGGCAGAAGGGAAGCACCGCCGGCCTGGCCACCGTTGTGAGCACGTTCAAGTCCGCCCCGCGATTCCCCGGGGCAGCCATGCTTGTCACCGCGGAGGGCGAAGCCGTCGGTTCGGTTTCCGGCGGCTGCGTCGAGGCCGCCGTGCTCGAGCTGGTCACCCGGGTCAAAGCGGAAGGCACACCGGTCCTGGTGCGCTACGGGATCAGCGACGATGATGCCTACGCCGTCGGCCTGACCTGCGGCGGGATCATCGACATCTTCGTCGAGCCGGTCTCCCGGCAGAGTTTCGCGGAACTGGACGCCATGAGGGACCACGTCGCCGCCGGACGGCGGGTGGGGGGGTCGCCACCGTGATCGAGCACGCGGACAGCAGCCGGCTCGGCCGTAACCTCGTCGTGCGGCCGGACGGTTTCGAGGGCAACCTCGGCTCAGAACGGGCCAACCATGCCGTGGGCGATGACACCCAGGGGCTGCTCGCGGCCGGCCGCTCCGGGATCCTGAGCTACGGGCTCGACGGCGAACGGCTGGACTCCGGGATGCGCGTCTTCTTCGCAAGCTACGCCCCGCCGCCGCGGATGCTGGTCTTCGGGGCGATCGACTCCGCCTCGGCACTGGCCCGGTTGGGAACGTTCCTGGGTTACCGCGTCACGGTGTGTGATGCCAGGGCGATCTTCGCCACTCCCGCGCGCCCGGCACCGGTCCCTCAGAGGTAGCTGCAAATCCGCTCCGGATCGCAGGAATCCGGATCAGCCGCCTCGGCGCCAGCATGGTAGCGGGCAACAGTGGTCCGAAGGGCTGTGAGCTCGGCGATCTGGCCGTCCAGGTCCGTCAGCTGCCGTGCCAGGACATCACGCACGTGGGCGCACGGAGTGCAGCCGGCGTCCCGGATCGTCAGGATGTCCCGGATCTGTGCCAGGGTCAGCCCGGCCATCCGGCTGCGGCGGATGAAGTCAAGACGGCTGACGGTGTCGAGGGCGTAGTCCCGGTAGTCGTTGGCCGCGCGTTCAGCCGCCGGGAGCAGCCCTCGGCCCTCATAAAACCTGATCGTCTTTGCCGTCAGACCGGCGGCGGATGCAGCTTCACCGATTCGCACTTTGCATCCTTCAGGTCGTTGGACAAGCCTTCAAGATCAGTCTGCCCTTGCTGGAAGGCCTCGGACGGGCCCTGGTGTCTTGACCTTCCACCCTAGGGGAAGGTGCAGACTGAAGCCAGCATCCGAACTGGAACGCCGAGGCGCATGCCGTGCGCACGGACACAAGACTCGATGGAGGATCCATGCCTGAGGCAGCAACGGATTTTGATCTGGCCGTTATCGGCTCCGGCGGCGGCGCCTTCGCCGCTGCCATCCGCGCCACCAAACTGGGCAAACGGGTCGTGATGATCGAACGCTCCACCGTCGGCGGGACGTGTGTGAACACCGGCTGCATCCCCTCCAAGGCACTGCTGGCCGCCGCCGAAGCCCGCCACGTGGCACTCGACGCCACCAGCAGATTCCCCGGCATCAGCACGTCGGCCGGCCCGGTCGACATGACGGAGCTCATCACCAGCAAACAATCCTTGGTCGAGACCATGCGCTCGGACAAATACGTAGACCTGATCGGGGAGTACGGCTGGGACCTGCGGGAGGGCAACGCAGCGTTCGCCGGCACCCCGGCGGAACCCGTTCTGGAGATCACCGCCCCGGACGGTGCCCGCAGCGTAATCCGTGCCGCCCACTATCTGGTCGCGACCGGTTCAACCCCGTGGGCGCCCCCGGTGCCAGGCCTGCAGAACACGGACTACCTGACTTCCACCACCGCCATGGAACTGAAAGAAGTGCCGGAGTCCCTGCTCGTGGTCGGCGGCGGATACGTGGCCCTCGAACAGGCGCAACTCTTCGCCCGTCTCGGATCCGGCGTGACCATGCTGGTCCGCTCCCGCCTCGCGTCGGCCGAGGAGCCCGAAGCCTCCCGTGCCCTGATGGGCGTCTTCGCCGACGAGGGCATCCATGTGGTCCGCCGCGCAGTCCTGACTTCCGTCAGCACCGACCCCGATACCGCAGAAGTGATCGTGACCGCCGCCGTCGCCGGAGGCCGGCAGGAATTCCGTGCCTCGAAGCTGCTGGTCGCCACCGGGCGCCGCGCGGTGAGCTCGGGCCTGAACCTGGACACCGTCGGGGTCAAGACCGGAGACCGCGGAGAGATCCTGGTCCAGGACACGCTCGTCAGTTCCAACCCCAGGATCTGGGCCGCCGGAGACGTGACCGGGCACCGCGAATTCGTCTACGTCGCCGCCGCCCACGGATCTCTCATGGCAGAGAACGCCTTCAACGACGCCGGGCGTGACGTCGATTACCGGCATCTGCCCCGTGTCACGTTCACCAGCCCGGCCCTGGCATCGGTCGGTATGACGCACAAGGAAGCCAAGGACGCCGGTATCCGGTGCGAATGCCGGGTCCTGCCGCTTGAGCACGTTCCCCGCGCCGTCGTAAACCGCGACACCCGTGGCTTCATCAAAATCGTCGCCGAACACGCCTCCGGAAAGATCGTGGGAATCACCGCCGTCGGCAAGGAAGCCGGTGACCTCGCAGCCGCCGGCGTGTACATCCTGGCAGCGGGCATGACCGTCGAACAGGTGGCGAGCCTTTGGAGCCCCTACCTGACCATGGCCGAGGGCATAAGAATTGCCGCCCAGTCATTCACCACCGATGTCTCCAGGCTTTCCTGCTGCGCCTCATGACTCAACCCCGGCGCAATCGAGCCGGCAAAACCGCAGCGTCTGATACCAGGACGAACGTGAGGGAGCCGATCATGACGAATGAAGCTACGGAGAAGCCACGACAGTGAGCCTCGCCAGACAGTGCCGCTGTCCAGGGCTGCGCCAGCAGGTGTGTTAGCCATCTTTTTGGGCGAGTCCAGGAATCACCGCCCGCCGGCGCCGCACGCGCTTTGGAGGACTTCCGGCTCTACCGCTCCGGCCAATCCCGGCTGAAAATCGAGTCAACAACAGCCTTATCTGAAAGGGGCCTGTCATGATGTGGGGTTACGGGATGGACATGGGCTGGTGGATGTGGCTGTGGGGCCTGCTCCTGATCGTTGGAATTGCGGTGCTCGTTCTGGTAGCGGTGCGCCTGTTTCCGGGCGGGGGGAGCCATGGGGGCGGTTACGGGCCGCCCGGACCGTACGGGGGGAAGGGCAGGGCCCGCCAGATCCTCGATGAACGCTTCGCCCGGGGTGAGCTCACAGTGGACCAATACCGCGAACAGTCAAGGGTTCTCGGCGAGGACCACTGATTTGTGCGCGCCCAAACGGCTGCGTAACCCCCGGCCAGCAAACCCCCAGACAAAAGGCATAAACTGTCATCGAGTTCCGAACGAAATCACGGAGGGAAACCGTTGGCCGCCTTTGCAGGACATGCCGTCACTGTCCTCCGCCGTGGCCTCCTGCTGGCCGGGCTGCTCGCCATCATTGCCGGATTCCTTGGCATGCACGTCATTACCGGGATGCACGCCGCCCACGCGTCTACGGCGTCCTCGTCCGCGGCGGAAACCTTCCGGACGGCCACCGGGTACGTCGCAACCCACCGGGAAATCAACCCACCGCATCCTGCCGGCCACACCGCACCCGGCGCCGTCGCCCAACCCGCGGCCACCGGCGCATCCCTTGCACCTTCCGCAGGCTGTGAATGCCGGTCGAACTGCACGGACGTGGCGTCATTGCATTCGGTCTGTATCCCGTCGGCAGCGGCGGCGTCGCTGGCTGCGCCCCCAGCCGGGACCGCGGCACTCTCAGCGGACCCGCCGGTAACACCTCCGGCCGGAACTTCTGAGCCCTATCCGTATCTTCCCGCCAGTCCTTCACCGGAGGAACTCTCAATCAGCCGCACGTAAGAAGGGGCAGGCCGTGTCCGTCCCCGGCGCCCCGACTTACTCCATTTTTCCATGCCCATTTGCCGGTTCGACCGGCATGGGCGCCCTGCCGTCGTTTGAGAACGCCGGGCAGGAACGCTGATTAAGGACCGAGAATCTTATGAAGAACAACCTGACACTCTCTGCCGTGGGCATCGCGGCCGCAATTGCCCTCGCAGGCTGTGCCGGCACCACCGGCACCACGCCCACAAACACCATGACCACCAACACCGTGCCCGGCATGAACCAAGGCAGTATGGGCATGTCCTCGAACTCTGCCTCCGCCGACCACAACGCGGCAGACACTATGTTCACCCAAGGCATGATCCCGCACCACACCCAGGCCGTCGAGATGAGCAACATGATCCTCAAGAAGCAGGGACTCGACGCCCGGATCATTACCCTCGCCACCAAGATCAAAGCCGCCCAGGCGCCCGAAATTGAGCAAATGACCGGATGGCTGAAGAGCTGGAATGAACCCAACCAAATGGCCAGCGGCCACGGCATGGGAGACGGAATGATGGGCGACGATGACCTGAAGAAGCTGGACGCCGCGCAGGGAACCGACGCAGCCAAGCTTTTCCTGAGCCAGATGATCGCCCACCATGAAGGGGCGGTGATGATGGCCAAGACGGAAAGCAGCCAGGGCAAGAACCCCGACGCCGTCAACCTCAGCAAAGCCATCGTGACGTCCCAGGAAGCCGAGATCCAGGAGATGAAAGGCCTGCTCGCCGGCCTCTAGGCAACTGCCTGGCCCCGGTCCTCTGCGGGGACCGGGGCCTACCCGGATTACTCATACTAGGAGTTCCCATGCTTCGTTCTTCCACGTCCCGGGCCCGGGACGCGAGCATCCTTGCCGCCGCTGGGGTGTTGCTCTCTCTTGCTGCTTGCACGCCGACAACCGCGGAAGTCTCGGGGTCTGCCGGGCGAGATGCCCCGACAGATCTGCCCAGCGCACACATCCACGGCATGGCTGCAAACGAGAAGACCGGGCAGCTGCTGATGGCAACTCACGAGGGCCTGTTCGACATTTCGCGCACACCGGCCACGAAACTCGGCCCGAGCAATGATCTGATGGGTTTCACCTCCGGATCTGACCACGGCATTTTTTACGCCTCGGGACATCCCGGACAAGGGTCCACACTGCCAAACCCGCTCGGCCTGATCAGATCAGACGACGGCGGCACTACCTGGCAGCAGCTGTCGCGGCAGGGCGAGTCCGATTTTCACGCACTTGCGGCGACGAAAAGCGGCATCGTCGCCTTCGACGGAATGCTGCTGACCAGCCCGGACGGAAAAGACTGGAAAGCGGTAGCAGCAGGGTTTAAGCCAGCGGCTTTGGCAGGGCACGCGCTCAGCGACACTGTCCTGGCAACCACGGCCCAGGGCCTGCAACGATCCACCGATGCCGGAAGCACCTGGGTCCTGAACACGGCAGCTCCGGTAGTCCAGTTCGCGGCGTTTGCCAGCAGCAACGACGTCGTCGGGGTCCAGCCCGACGGCAGCGTGCATGTGTCCGCCGACAGCGGGGAGACGTGGTCCGCCATGGGTCGGATCAGCGGCGGCGTGCAGGCAATTGCGGCAGTCAAGAGCGCCGACGGCACCCTCCGGATCTGGGCAGCCACCGCGGACGGCGTCGAGGCATCCACCGACGGCGGAGCGACCTTTTCGCAGTATCGGCCAGGCTGATCCGGATACCAGAGAGTCGGGACACCAACGACCAGACGCACGCCATGACCTCAATCCCCGACGGTCCTGGCAGGCAGCGATCATCTCTGGTCGTCACCCCGGTCACCGGGGCCGTCGTCGATGTCCAGATCGATACTGCCGCCGTGTATCTGGTCACGGACACCACCATGTCCGGCGTGCGGACTTTCAGCGGCCGCCGGGCAGCATCGAAGACGACCTCTACATAGTAAAGATGACCGGAAGGGCCAGGCTCGCGGCCGCGACGTCGTCTGGCAGCACAAAGGGTCTGAACCAAAGCCTGTCCCGCCCCAAGGGTGAGTAACGGGTGACGTCCATGGGCAGGACCGTAGCGCGGCCAGGAAACGACTAGTGACCCGATGGGTGATCAGTTGGGTGGTCCACGCCCGGTACCGGCCCGGGGCTCAGGTCGCCCCCGGTGCCACTGATCGCTGGGCCGACTACGAATGCGGACAGCGCGAACATTGCGGAGAAGATCAACAGCCCGATTGCGGGCGCGACCCACGTCCCGAAGCGCCGGTACAGGCGCAGGAGCAGCGGGATTGAACCGAGTAGACCCAGCGCGCCGAACAATGCGGTGCCGCCCGAACCAGCGACCAGCGCCGTGCCGGCGAGAATCCCGACGTGATGCAGGACGTGCGGCAGGAGGCCGACGACGAATCCCATGACTGCGACGACAGAATGCCAAAGGGCCTGCAGCGAACCGCGCCACGTCCGTTGTTCCGTCGGATCGGCATCAATGCCGGAGTTCGAGACGCCAGACTCATGCAAATGATGTGAATGATTATCCGTCATGCTGTCCAGTCCGTTCGCTCGTCCGTAGTGAACTTTGAGGCCAGTCTAAGGCCGCTCAGAACATCCATTTGCTGGACTGGAAGGGGCCGGCTGGCCGAAGGAACCGTCCGGCCCGATACCGCCGGGGGCATTGGTCCGTTGCCGGCGCGGCAGCGGCATATGAAGTGTTGTCCGCTCATTGGTGTGAACCCCCGGTATGCCGTGACGTCCAGATCAGATACGCGCCAAGCGCACCGCCTGCACCGAGCCCGGCCCTCATCAACGGTTTCTCCCAGCTGCCCCAGCGGTCCCTGTCCCCCGCCGCCAGTGCTCCCACGCCTCCGATTAGGGCTGCCGAAATCATGCCTGCCACCAGGCGGTTACCGACGCGTTCCATCCGCCCGACCAAGGGTTCAAGCTCCGCGGCCCGTAAGTGGACTTCCAAGCCGGTGTCGAGGTTATCCACCACCCGGCGGAGTACGTCCGGCAGGTCCACGGCCAGTTCTGCTGCGTCAGCACCGGCTGCGGCCATGCGCCTGGCCAGTGCCTGCGGCGAGAAGCGGCTGACCAACAGCTTCTTCGCATGGGGTGCCAGGACCTCGCTCAGGGTGAAGCGGGGGTCCAATTCAACCCCGATTCCTTCGGCCATGATCATCATCTTCACCAGCTTCGCAAGTTCCTGCGGCATCTGCAGATGGTGGGTGCGCATCAGCGCGAGGGCCTGGACGATCAGCGGCCCGATCTCGATCTGACTTAGCTGGCGGCCCTCGTAAAGGGCAATAAACCGGGTCATGTCCGCGCGCAGCAGGCTCCGGTCCACAGGCTGCCGCGTCACGGAAAGATTCAGCAAAGCGGACCCGAGACGGTCCGGGTCATTGCGGGCCACTGCACTCAGCAGGACGTCGAGCTGGCCGCGCAGCACGTCGTTCACCTCACCAACCATGCCGAAGTCGATGAGACCGATGCGACCGCCGGGTTCGATGAACAGGTTGCCGGGATGCGGATCCGCATGGAAGAACCCATCCTCAAAGACCATTTTGACTGCCGTCCCGGCGGACCGGACGGCCAGCGCCGCACGGTCAATCCCTGAACGGTCCAACGCCTCGAGGTCATTGACTTTCAGCCCGACGATTCGCTCCAGCGTCAGGACCCGGGACGTACTGGTCTCCCAAAAGACGCGTGGAATGTGAACACCGCGATCGGCAGCAAAGTTGTGGGCGAACCGCTCCGCATTGCGGCCTTCCTGCAGATAGTCGAGTTCAGCCCTCAGCGTCTGTGCGAACTCCGCGGCTATGCCTGGGAGATTATAGTCAGCCGCCGCGTCCCAGCGGCGGCTGATCTGGACGGCGAGGTTCTGCAGAATGTCCAGGTCAGCCTCGATCGTGGGAATGACGTCGGGCCGCCTGACTTTGACAACGACCGGTGTTCCGTCGTGGAGAGTTGCTGCATGGGCCTGACCGATCGAGGCACTCGCCAAAGGTTCGAGCGTGAAGTCCGCAAACACTTCGTCCGGCTCGGCCCCGAGCTCTTCGCGGATCAGCCGACGGATCGTTGCCCCTGCCACCGGCGGGGCAGCGTCCTGGAGTTTAGCCAGCTCCGTCTGGTAGGGGGGCGGCAAGAGGTCAGGGCGGGTGGATAGGAGCTGGCCGAGTTTGATAAACGTTGGTCCCAGCTCCTCGAGGGCCAACCGCAGGTGGTCCGGATTCGTGTAGGGCTGGGTCCTGCGTTCATGGCCCATGAGCCCATGGTGGAACGGGACCCACCGCTCCAGTCCAGTGATACCCACCAGGAATCCCAGCCCGTGCCGGGCCAGTACCTCGCTGATCTGCTGATAGCGGTGGACATGAAGCTTCATTGCATATTCCTGACTTTTCCTTGAAGGATGGACGTTCCGAAGACCCACGCCGTGTGCGTCCTGACACTGAATCGGGCATTGCATACACCCGGACGGTGGTTTAAGGTCTGGAGAATTTTCCGGGTCCCTGCACGATACGTTTTCTTCCCGGCAGCACGAGGGCAAGCATGGCCACGACGACCAGGGCCATGCCGGCCATGCTCCAGAAGGTCTGGCGCTCCCCCAGGACGACTATCGACAACAGGATGCCGAACACCGGCACCAGGAACGTCCATGCTGAGACCGCGTCCAGGCGGCAGTCCCGGACTTCCATGAACCAACCGAGAAAAGCTGCCGCGGTGCCCACGAGGGATACGTACAGGAGAATGCCGATGAAACGCGCACTCCAGTTGATTGCAGGCGCCCCCTCTGTCAGCCCGGCAACGAGGGCTAGTATGACGCCGCCAATCAGGAAATGCCAGCCAATCACCGGCAAAACAGCGGCCTTGACCTGCCGCGAAATCAGAGTTCCTGCGGTGATCGCCAGAGCCGCGGTGATAGAAAGCCATGCGCCCGTGCCCGTGCCGCCAGGCAGGGCCACAGCCATCAGCCCGGTGAAGCCTGCAACCAGCGCGGCCAGCGTCCGCGCCGAGATGCGTTCCTTGTATATCCACCAGGCCGGAAGCACTATGAGCAGCGGCTGGGCGTTGGCCAGGACTGAGGCGGCTCCTGTCGAGAGACCGGCCAGACCACCGAACATGGCAGCAAATGCCACTGAGACATTGACAACTCCCATCACTGTTATCAAAATCCAGGTCTGTGTCCCGCGCGGCACCGGTTCCCGCCGGAAACCCGCTGCCGTGAGGAGTGCACCGCCGGCTATGAGCGCTCGCAGGGCGGCGAACCACAACAGCGGGGCATCCTGTAGACCCACGCTGATCGCCAGAAAGCAGGAGCCCCAGGCGAATGTGATCCATAACATGCGCAGGGGCTTGGGGCGACGCAGCGGGGATGGTCCGGATGCGCTCAAGGCACGGGACGTTTGTTCCGGCGCTTCGGAATGAAGGCCGGAACCCTTCCCGCGTAGTCGAGGTACGTTTCCCCGAATTCGGCGGTCATGTTCTGCTCCTCATGTTTGGCAAGGCGGTGGTAGACCACAACCAGGATCGGGAACATGATCAGGGTCAGGAGGGTTGGCCACTGCAGCAGGAACCCGAACATGATCGTCAGGAATCCCAGGTACTGCGGGTGGCGGAGCCGGGCGTAGACACCGCTGACTGCCAGCCGGCGCTCTTTCTGCGCCGCATACAGGACCTTCCATGCCTGGTAGAGCAGGATGAAGCCCGCCGCGATGAGTACATTGCTCAGCAGGTGCAGGGGGTTCAGATGCGGATCGCCCTGCCATCCCATCAGGTCCTGCCACAGGTGTCCGGAATTATGGGTCAGGAGACCCAGATTCGGGAATTGGTTGCCCAGCCAGCCGGAGATGAAATAGATGGTCAGCGGAAACCCGTACATCTCCGTGAACAACGCGACGATGAACGCGGAGAACCCCCCGAAGGCCCGCCAGTCCAGTTTGGTTCGGGGTTTGACGAAACTGAACGCGAAAACAATGAAAATTGCGGAGTTCAGAATCACCAGGAACCAAAGGTTGTACCCGTAGTCACTTGCCAATGGCCGCACTCCGTTCGTCAGTTCCACCGTGGCTGCCGCCATGTCCGCCATGTCCGCCATGACCGCCATGACCGCCATGACCAAACAGGTGCATTGCGAGCATCCCCACCACGAAAACGTAGGGCAGTGCATCCAGCACATGCAGCCAGTGGCTGGTCAGCAGGTAGACCACGGCGATGATAATCAGGACCGTCATCCCGCCACGCAGATACTGGGCACTGCGGCCGGTAACGTGCTGCTCGGGAGGATGCGGCACTCCCTGGCTGCCGCCCCCCGGGTGTTCGTTGTGGTTCATGGCTGCCCTCCCGGCCGGACAGGCAGATGCTCGGCAAGGAAGTCCTGCCTCATGCCCAGAGTTGAGTCGGTCATTGCCATCGATGTCGCTGCGTCCGGGGCGGACCCGGTCAGTGCGCGGATGGCGTCGATGGTTTCGGGCACGACGATTGCCTCGTTGTAGACCTGGTAGGTCAGGAAGGCCTCGTCACCTTCGACGGTGACCAGTTCCTCCCAGACTGCGACCTCCCACATGTCCCCGCGTGGCCGGCCGAGATCCTTCATCAGTTCGATGGTCGAGTTCAGCGCGACGAGCCCGTCAGCCATCCGGATGAACGCAATCCGCGGTGCGGCCCGCAGGGCCGCCAGGACCTCCTCCCGGCTGGCGGCACGGGTGAGCTGGAGTGTCCAGTAATGGTTATGCGTCTGGGTGTGGGCACCTTTGGCTGCGATCGTGACGACGTCGAGGTCGGGCAGGACGGTCCGGGCATCAGGGCCCTGGTGGGACGGTATTTTCGGTTCCGGGACCATCGTGTTCATGATCCCGCCGAGATGAGATTCCCAGGGGTCGGTGGCACGGCGGATCAGGACTCCGCGGGCCTTGGCCAGCAGGCCCGCGTCCTGCAGCGCGCCGAGAACTCTGACAATGCTGGTCGTGTTGCACGAGACGACCCGGGTCATGTCCCGGCCCAGTGCGCTGCCATAGTTGGCCTGTGCCACGAATGAATGCCCTGTGGTGTCATGGGATTCACCGCCCTGCAGGACGACTTTCACACCTGCCGCCCGGTAGCGGGGCAGGTTGCCGGCCGCCACATGTTTGGGGGTCGCATCGACGACGACGTCCACCTGCGCCAGCAGTTCGTCCATGCCGCCGGCGATGCTCAGGCCCGCCTGCCGCATGGCGTCCTGCGCTTCGGCGGTGGATGCGTACAGCGGAAATCGTCCCGCGACCGACCGGATCCGCCAGTCGGTGACGATGTCGGCGACGCCGATCAGTTCCATGTCCGGCTGCAACAGGACCGCGTCCGCTACCCGCTTGCCGATGACTCCGTATCCGATGACAGCCACTCTGGTCTTACTCATTGGTATGCCTCCCACGTGCGGTTGCGTTGTTTTCTCGATGGCCGTTCCCGGCCCCGATTGATTTTGGAGTCTTCGGTACCAGGGGGAAGTCCATGTCTTCCCCGCCGGCGAGCTGCACATAGATTCCTTCGACACCGATCCGCACAGCCGGTGCGCTGCAGGGCTGCAGCTGGATCCGGAGGGTGTCCACGCTCAGGAACACATCGATGCGGTGGCCCCGGTACCGGATCTGAAACCCGGCACTTCCCAGCGGGGCGGGGAGCCGGGGGGAAAAGGTCAGCGCGTCGGCCTCTGTCTGCAGTCCGGCAAAAGCCCGGACGACGGCGTCGACCGTCCCGGACATGGCGCCCAGATGGATGCCTTCCCGGGTGGTACCTCCCTGGGTATCGTCCAGGTCGGTAACCAGGGCCTCACGGAAGACCTGCCAGGCCCGGGATTCATCAATCCGGGCGAGTACCGAGGCATGCACCACGCGGCTGAGCGTCGATCCGTTGGCGGTTCGCGCCAGATAGTACTCCACGGTGCGCTCCAGGTCAGGCTCCGCGAACTGATAGCCGAGCTGGTGCAGCTGCCTGATCACGCCAGCGGGTCCCAGCAGGTAGATCAGCATCAGGACGTCAGCCTGCTTGGCGAGTTTGTAGCAGTTGGTGGCATCGTTTTCGGCTTCGAGGATCAGATCGAGCCGCCCGATGTTGCCGTATGTCGCACGGTAGTGCGGCCAATCCAGTTCTGCCAGGTCTTCGTATCCGTCGAACTGGCTGAGAACCCCGTCGGCATGGAACGGCACGGCGAGCCTGCAGCTCATCCTGGACCAGTGGCTGATTTCATCGTCGGTGACCTGCAGCCGGTCAATGAGGTCATCGCCGGGATGGCCCTTAAGTTCCCGCAGCACATCGGCGGCGCGCTGGCACAGCCAGGAGAGAAGCACGTTCGTGTACGCGTTGTCTCGCAGGCCGGTCCCGGGCGTGTCCGGGTACCCGTCGTGGTACTCGTCGGGCCCCATCACCCCTGACAGGTGGAACCTGTCCTGCACCGGATCATAGGTGGCCAGCGAGGCGAACGTCCTGGTCACTTCGATGATCAGTTCCCCGCCGCGGGCCGTCAGCCAGTCCCGGTCCCCCGTGGCCTGGAAGTGCTGCCAGGCGTTGTAGGCAATGGCGAGTCCGACGTGGCGCTGGCGGCTGGAGTTGTCCGGCATCCACCGGGCGGACCGGGCGTTGTAGAGCTGGCGGGGCGTCTCCTCCCGTCCGTCGCTGCCACTCTGCCAGGGGAAGAGCGCCCCCTGGAGGCCTTGCGCGCGTGCGGCGCCCCGCGCAGCATCCAGCCTGCGCCAGCGGTACTCCAGGAGCGCCCGGCTGATGTCAGGAAGGCGGAGCCCGATCACGGGGAAGATGAAGAGTTCGTCCCAGAAGACGTGACCGCGGTAGCCTTCCCCGTGCAGGCCCCGGGCCGGCACTCCGGCGTCCAGGGCTGCGGTATGCACGGAGATCGTCTGCAGCAGGTGGAACACATGCAGGTTGAGCACCAGCTGGGACTGCTGGTCACCGCCGAGGCTGATCCCGAACCGCTCCCATAAGCGCCGCCAGGCCGCCTCGTGGTCGTTGAACAGTTCGGCGAAGCCCGTGTCAACGCGGGAAAGCCTTGCCAGGGCCGCGGCCTCAGGCGAGGAGATGGCAACGTCGCGGGACGTTGCCATCGACGCGGTCCTAGTGACGGTGACCGGCTGTCCGTCGGTCAGCCGGAGCTCGAACTGCCGCCGGTGCCGTCTGCGGTCGCTCTCGGCATGCCGGGGCGTTACCGCCGGGACACCGTCGAACACCGTCCGGACAGCGAGGGCGATCCGTATCCTGCTCTGGCTGGTCTGGACGACGCACAGCACGGTGCCGCCGTCCACCTCGGCGAATTCAGGATCGGTCAGGTGCCGCTGGCCGGTTCCGGCATAGTCGCGGACATTGGTGTTGGCCACCCCGGCATCGATGCCCTCCCGGATGCCCACGGTTCCGCTGAAACCGGAGGCGGTCAGGGTCGTCTCCAGCGCAGCGAGATGGGGATCGTGCATGGAGACCAGCCGCCGCTGCACGACGGTGAGCTGCCCGCCGTCCGGGCCCGCGAGGGTAACGCGGCGAGTCAACACGCCCCGGCGCAGATCGAGCTCGCTTCGCTCATCGCTGACAGGGATCTCCCCCGTTGACCACCACGGCCCGGCGCCGATGCGCACGTCCACCGGCAACCAATTAGGGACGTTGACCAGATGCTCTTCCTCCAGGTCGCGGCCGTGAATAGTGTTTATCGTCCGGTTGTAGACCCCGGCCAGATAGGTGCCGGGATAGTGGACGCCGTCGTCACGGTGCTCCGGCTGACTACCGCGGGTGGCCATGTACCCGTTGCCCAGAGCGGTCAGCGCCTCCCGGTGGCCTTCGTGGGCAGAATCAAACCCTGCGTAGACCAGCGTCCAGGGGTCGGTACGTGAGACCCCCAAATCCAACTCAGCGACGTCGCCGAGGACGATGTCGGCGCCGGCTAGCTCCAGCTGTTCCCGTTGCCCCGTGCGGTCGATGCCGACCACCAGCCCGAAGCCGCCGCGGCATGCGGCCTGAACACCGGCGGCGGCGTCCTCGACCACCGCGGCCTGCCGGGGTGCCACGCCGAGCCGGCGGGCCGCCTCAAGGAACATGGCAGGGTCGGGCTTGCCCCGAAGGCCTTGTTCCGCGGCGGTCTGCCCGTCGACGATGACGTCGAATTCGGTCTCAAGGCCGGCAGCCTTCAGCAGGGCGCGGGCGTTGCGGCTGGCGGTGACAAGGCCCACGGGGATGCCTGCTGCACGCAGACGGACCAGCAGGGCGGTAGTCCCCGGGTAGGCCTGGATGCCGCTGCGGGCCACGGCTTCCAGAAACAGGGCATTCTTGCGGGCGCCGAGTCCATGGACGGACCAGGTGTCCGGCCCGTCGTCGGGGCTCCCGGCTGGAACCCGGGTGCCGCGGGAGGCCAGGAATGCGGTGACTCCGTCCTCGCGCTGCCGGCCGTCGACGTACCGCCGGTAATCCGCATCCTCGTCGAACGGATCTGTCCTTGGACCCCCGGCGAGCCGGGGATCCTGAAGGACGGAGTCGAAGAGCTGCTTCCAGGCTGCCGCGTGCAAGGCGGCGGTCTGCGTGACAACCCCGTCCATGTCGAACAGCACCGCCCGATACGGCAGTTCTGCGCCATGCCGGGAAACACTGACGGGGCGGCTGCCGCCCGTATGGACCTTTGCCATGCTAAGCGGGTTCCTTCGTTGCCTCATCCGCAGGCTGGTTACCGGTACCGGCTCCGGACGTCCACTCCCAGTTCCGGATCTCCGGCATGTCTTCGCCGTGGGTGCGGATGTACTGGCGGTGCTCGATGAGCTTGTTCTTGAGCTCCTCACGGACATGCGCTGAAACGTCCTTCAGCCGGGGCACGCGGTCGATGACGTCGATGGCCAAGGTGAACCGGTCGAGCTGGTTGAGCACGCACATATCGAACGGCGTGGTGGTGGTGCCTTCCTCCTTGTAGCCGCGGACGTGGATGTTGCCGTGGTTGGTCCGGCGGTACGTGAGGCGGTGGATCAGCCACGGGTAGCCGTGGTAGGCGAAGATCACCGGTTTATCCGTGGTGAACAGGGCGTCGAAGTCCCGCCCGGACAGGCCATGGGGATGTTCCGTGTCATCCTGCAGGCGCATGAGGTCAACCACGTTAACCACCCGGATCCTCAGATCCGGGAATCGCCCGCGGAGGATGTCGACGGCGGCCAGGGTCTCCATTGTGGGCACGTCGCCGGCACAACCCATGACCACGTCGGGTTCCCCGTCCGCATCCGAACTGGCCCAGTCCCAGATCCCGATGCCTTTGGTGCAGTGCACGATCGCCTGCTCCATGTCCAGGAACTGCAGTTGCGGCTGCTTGCCGGCGACAATGACATTGACATACTGGCGGCTGCGCAGGCAGTGATCGGCCACAGACAGGAGTGTGTTGGCGTCCGGTGGCAGATAGACGCGGATGACGTCGGTCTTCTTGTTGATCACATGGTCGATGAACCCCGGGTCCTGGTGCGAGAACCCGTTGTTGTCCTGCCGCCACACATGCGAGGTCAGCAGGTAATTCAGGGAAGCTACCGGCCGGCGCCACGGGATGTCGTTGGTCGTGGTCAGCCACTTGGCGTGCTGGTTGAACATCGAGTCGACGATGTGGATGAACGCCTCGTAGCAGGAAAAGAATCCATGCCGGCCGGAGAGCAGGTAGCCTTCCAGCCAGCCCTGGCAGGTGTGTTCGGAGAGGATTTCCATGACCCGACCGTCGCGGGCCAGATGGTCGTCCTCTGGAACGGTCCGGGCATTCCAGGCCCGGTCTGTCGCATCGAATATAGCCCCCAGCCGGTTGGAGTTGTTTTCGTCCGGGGCGAAGACCCGGAAACTATCCATGTTCGCTGCCATGATGTCCCGAAGGAACGTCCCCAGCACCCGGGTGGATTCCACGGCACCGGTGCCCGGAAAGGCGACGGGCACGGCATAGTCGGCAAATTCGGGCATGCGCAGGTCGCGCAGCAACAGGCCGCCATTCGCGTGCGGGTTCGCGCTCATGCGCCGCTCCCCGACCGGATGCAACCCGCGGACAGCGGCCACCGGCACCCCGTCGTCGTCGAAGAGTTCCTCGGGGCGGTAGCTGCGCAGCCACTGTTCCAGCACGGCACGGTGGCTGTCGTTTTCGCGGGCCTGGGTGAAGGGCACCTGGTGCGAACGCCAGCTTCCCTCCACCTTCAACCCGTCCACTTCAACCGGTCCAGTCCAGCCCTTCGGGGAGCGCAGGACGATCATGGGCCAGCGGGGCCGTTCCGTCCGGCCGTCCTCACGCGCGCTGCGCTTGATCTCGCGAATCTCCTCCAGGCAGGTATCCAGGGTCCGGGCGAAGTCCTGGTGCATCTGTTCCGGGTCGGAACCTTCCACGTAGTACGGTGTGTGGCCGTACCCGCGCAACAGCGAGTCCAGTTCGCCATGGCTGATCCGGTCCAGGACCGTGGGGTTGGCGATTTTGTAGCCGTTCAGGTGCAGGATCGGCAGGACGGTGCCGTCCCGGCCGGGGTTCACGAACTTGTTGGAGTGCCAGCTGGCGGCCAGCGGGCCCGTCTCTGCTTCGCCATCACCGATGATGGCCGCCACGATGAGGCCCGGGTTATCGAATGCTGCGCCGTAGGCGTGCGAGAGCGCGTATCCGAGCTCCCCGCCCTCGTGGATGGACCCCGGTGTCTCCGGGGCCACATGGCTGGGGATGCCGCCGGGAAAAGAGAACTGGCGGAACAGCCGCTTCATCCCCTGGAGGTCCAGGGAAATATTTGGGTACGTCTCGCTGTAGGTGCCTTCCAGCCAGGCCGACGCCACCGGACCGGGTCCGCCGTGGCCGGGGCCCATGATGTAGATCATGTCCAGGTCCCGTTCCATGATGGTCCGGTTCAGATGGGCGTAGATGAAATTCAGGCCCGGGGTGGTGCCCCAGTGCCCCAGCAGCCGCGGCTTGATGTGCTCCGGCAGGAGCGGTTCGCGCAAAAGCGGGTTGTCCATGAGGTAGATCTGACCGACGGAGAGGTAGTTTGCGGCCCGCCACCAGGCATGGACGCGGTGCAGCTGGTCCGGGCTGAGGGCGGGTTCCCGGGTCTGCGGCAGCTGATGGTTTGTCATGGAGGTCCTGTCTGTCTTTGAGAGTAAGGGGGACGGGCCGCCGGGCGGCGTTTAACGGACGTCGCTTGGCTCCGGGGCGGGTTCGGTTTTGACAGTGCGTCCGGTGGCCTCGCCGGGCTCCGGAAGGCGCAGGCGCTTGAGCAGCAGGGCGTTGACGGCGACAATGACGCTGGAGCCGGACATCGAGATCGCGGCTATTTCCGGGCTGAGCCTGATGCCCAGTGAGGCGAAGAAGACGCCGGCAGCGATGGGCAGGGCGATGACGTTGTAGCCGATGGCCCACCCCAGGTTCTGGCGCATCTTGCGCAGGGTGCCTTTGCCGATGCGCAGGGCGACGGGAACATCCAGCGGATCAGAGCGCATCAGGACCACGTCGGCGGTCTCGATCGCCACATCTGTTCCCGCGCCGATCGCGATGCCCAGGTCAGCCTGTGCCAGGGCAGGGGCGTCGTTGACGCCGTCCCCGACCATGGCGACCCGCTTGCCCGCGGCTTGCAGTTCTGCGATCTTTGCTGTCTTGTCACCGGGCAGCACCTCGGCGATGACCGTGTCGATGTTCAATTGCGAGGCGATGCGCTGGGCGGTTGCCTCATTGTCCCCGGTGAGCATGATGACTTCGATGCCGGCTTCGTGCATCGCCGCGACCGCCGCAGCTGCCGTCGCGCGGACTGCGTCGGCAAGGGCGATGACTCCTGCCGCCCTGCCGTCCACGGCAACCAGGACCGCCGTTCGCCCCGTTGACGCCAGTTCCTGGCGTTGGTCGGCCACAGGGCCGATGTCAATGCCCTGGGCGGCCAAAAGCTTGCGGTTGCCCACAAACACCTGGCGTCCCCGGACCGTCGCTCCGGCGCCGTGTCCGGGAACATTGCGGAACGCCGTTGCAGCCAGGGTGGGCACACCCCTGCTCTTCGCATAATTGACAACGGCGGCGGCGAGGGGATGCTCGGACTCCCGTTCCACGGCGGCCACGAGAGCCAGCAGTTCATCCTCGTCAATGCCGACGGCGATGAAGTCGGTGACTTCCGGCTTGCCCTGGGTCAGGGTGCCGGTCTTGTCCATGACAACGGCTTCGATACGGGCAGCCGTTTCCAGGGCCGTGGCGTTCTTGAACAAAATGCCCCGCTTGGCCCCCAGACCGGTGCCGACCATGATGGCCGTGGGTGTGGCCAGGCCCAGCGCGTCGGGGCACGTGACAACCACCACGGTGATGGCAAAGAGCAGCGCCGTCTGGAAGCTTGCGCCGGTCAGCAGCCACACGGCGAAGGTGGCACTGCCGCCGATGAGCGCGACAAAGACGAGCCAGAACGCCGCCCGGTCAGCCAGCCGCTGCCCCGGAGCCTTGGAGTTCTGGGCTTCCTGGACCAGCGCGACGATCTGTGCCAGTGCCGTGTCGGCGCCGACCTTGGTGGCGCGAACCCTCAGGGTTCCGGTGGTGTTGACGGTGGCGCCGGTGACTTTGGAGCCAACGGTCTTGGCAACGGGGAGACTCTCTCCGGTGACCATAGATTCATCGATATCGGATTCGCCGTCTTCAACGGTTCCGTCTGTGGGGATTTTGGACCCCGGGCGCACCAGCAGCAGGTCCCCGGGCACGATATCGGAGGTGGGAACTTCCACCGGTTCCCCGTCCCGGATCACCACCGCCTTGGCCGGCGCCAGTTCCAACAGCGTCCGGATCGCGTCGTTCGCCCCGCCCCGTGCACGCATCTCAAACCAGTGCCCCAATAGGACGAAGCTGGCCAGAACGGTGGCGGCCTCGTAGAAGACTTCGCCGCCGCCGGTCACGGTGACGACCAAGCTGTAAACCCAGCCAGCCCCGACACCCACCGCGACGAGGACCATCATGTCCAGTGTCCGGGCACGCAGCGCCCGATAGGCGCCGTCGAAGAAGATCCAGCCCGCATAGAAAATGACCGGCACGGACAGAATCAAGGCAAAGACGTCGTCCCGCAACCCGAAGGGTGCCGGGACCGTGAACCCGAAGACATCCCTGCCGATCGGTGACCAGAGAGTAATCGGCACCGACAGTGCGGCTGCCACAACGAATCGGTTCCGCATGTCCCGGATCATCGACTCCATCGACATTCCGTCGCCGCCGTGGCCGCCGTGGCCCATGACTTCCTGGGCATCCCTGGGGGCGCGCTGGGGGTGAGCGGTATGGCCGTCATCCCCGCCACCATGACCCTCATGACCCTCATGACCTGAGTGGTCTTCGGGCCCGGGTCCGGTGCGGCCTTCGGGGGCAGGCGGATGGCGCTCGGCGGCACCGCGGCCGGGGCGTACCGACGGCACGGAACCGCTTTCGTGCATCGGATCACAGATGTGGTTGGGCACGGACTGACCGGAACAGTGGTAGCCGCAGTCTCGCACCCAAGTAGTGAGGTCCGCGATGGAGGTCTTGGCCGGGTCGAACGTGACGTTCGCCGTCTGCGAGACCGGATTCGCTTCCACGCTGAGCACGCCTGGCCGGCGCGACAGCGTGGCTTCAGCGACGCTCTTGGACGAGGCCCAGTGAACACCTGCCACCTCCATGACCGCGATTTGTGTCCTATTACTCATGCCGGAAATTCCTCTCGGGACTCGTTAGTAGTTGAAGTTGCTGGTTGAAAAAGTGTCCGGTCGTCGCTCCTAGGGCGCACACACCGGGCGCAACAGAGGTGTGGTGGGCCTGGAAATGAGTTTTGTCTGGCCCGACGGTCCAGCTGTCGCCGGAGTACGTATGGCCTGCGGTGCGTGGACGCCGTGGGGACGTCGGTCCCCCGCGGATCAGAGTCCGGAGGACAGAGGACTCCTACACGCGGCTGATCGACAGCCGGATGAGCGATACAGGGTGGAGGGGCGCCCCGGGAGCCTCAGGCAGCGCCCCGGCCGGCTGTTCTGCTGCCTCGGTGGAGGGGAGGCTGCCTGGAGGTCCCGGGACTGAGGTGGCAAGGACTGCTGACGACAGCACATCCGGGCACGTCACCGACAAGCCCAGGTTCATGGGGCAATGTTCAGGAAGGAACGGGAGGGGTTGGTTCCCCGGGCCGGAAACCGCGACGACAGCCTCGTCGCCGGGAGGGGCAAGCCGGGGGCCGGCAAATTCAGCGCCCTCAGTGTCGTACGAATCGAGGATGCGTCCTGTAGAGGCGGGTGACGCTTCTTCGGCAGCCGTCATCGGCAGGTCAAGTGACCCCGTCATTGCGACAAACAACGACAGAACCGCGATGAATGCAGCCAGGTAGGAAAAATCATGCTGCCATCGCATGGAATGCCGCACTTTTCCCCACCCCCGTGTTCATCGCGAATAGTGCCAGTGGATTTCGCCCACTGCGGCGATCATACCGGGCCGGCTGCCGGGGAACCTAAAGTACTTGTCAAACGAAGCCGGGTCATCGCCGTGATTTTCTGCATGCACTAAAGCCCCGGACCCTGAAGGACCAGGAGCGTGCGCGGGGGTAGCTTGAGATCAGGCCGATCAGACACAGTGGAACAGTGCGGCCGGAACCGGTAGCCCGGACTCGCTATCCTGGAGATTTGGCGGCATCGGGGGTGGCACGCCGCTCGGTACGCCGGCAGCTCCGACGGGATCACCGGCCCAGCCGCCCCCTGCCTCGCACCCGGATGGGGTGACCGCAAGATCAGACCCTCCCTGCCGGTTTGGCTGATGGCTGATGGCTGACGGCCGGCAGGTAAAGGTACACATACCCTGAGGGGTAGGCAATCCCGAGTGGCGGAAGGAATCGATGTGAACCACTCTGTCGGCCCGTCGCCGGCCGTTCTGCACTTTGCAAACGATACCCCTTGGGGGTATGTTTGAGGTGTTGTCAGTGAAGTGGTTTGTCCAGGCCCGCGGAACCGCCGGCCGTTACAGCCGTTCAACCCCAGCATCCCCCCTCACGCCTTCTGCAAAGGAACGAACTGACATGTGCGGAACAGATATCCGGACCGAACTTCCCCTTTCTGCCGCGGAACCCTCGGGTTGCAGCTGCTGTTCACCCGATGCCGGGACGCAAACGCCTGTCCCCGTCGAGGGCTTCGAGTATTTTGTCGAAGGACTTACTTGCGGGCACTGCGTTCAAACGGTTGAGAACGCGGTCAAAGCCGTGGACGGCGTGAAGTCGGCGACCGTGGATCTCGTCGCCGGAGGGGTATCCCGTCTGACCGTGGCCGGAACCGTTACCGGCACCGCGGTCCGGGACGCTGTATCCGGCGCCGGATACAGCGTCGCTGCTAATAACTAATCCAACCCGCACGGAGCCGGGCAACCTTTCGGTGCTGGCACCCATCATCCTGACCATCCCACGGCTGCACCGGGTGAAACTTGATCCTTAGCACGATCGTTAAGCCTGCAGACGCCGCCGCCCGCTTGGCCCGGTAGCGTATACCGTAGGCAACCCGCACAAAAGGAGGTGCCCTATGACCGACGTCCTGTCCCGCCATCTTGGGCCCTTCCTCCGCCGCGCGGGCCTGCTGGCCGGACTGCTGTCCATCATCGCCGGGATCGTCGGTATGCACACCATGACCGGTTCCCACAGCGTTCCGACATCCGCCGGCGTACCGGCAGCGGAAATGCTGCAGGCGATGCAGTCATCAGCTCCGGAACACACTGCCCTTGCTGGCACATCGGCCATAGTCAGTTCAGAATCAGCTGGGACGGGCTCCTTGCCGGAACCGGCGTGCACTGACCAGGCCGGGTGCGCGATGATGGCTGCCATGGATGCGACGTGCATCCCGTCCCCCGGCAACGCTTCCCTGGCAGCCCCACTGCCGGGAGACGCACCTTTGGCAGCGCACGATGATGCCGGCGCGCCGTCCCAGGCCTCCACGTCCTCGTACCTTCCGGGAAGTCCTTCACCGGGCGACCTCTGCATCAGCCGGACGTAGAAGGCGGAGCTGCGCCGTGTCCTGCCCGGCGCATCAGCCTGACCCTGACGCGCCCTGCCGGGACTCCGGCCTCATTGCCGTGCGCGTCAACAGCCGCCGGCTTTATGCGCCGGTTTGACGTCTTGAAGGACCCGATTTCCATGAAGAAGATTCTGACCCTCTCCGCCGCAGCCATCGCAGCCGCGATCGCGCTGGCCGGATGCTCCACGGGCTCCGCCGGATACGGCGGCAGCATGCCCGGCATGAACCATGGCGACTCCGGAATGTCCTCGAGTTCCGCTCCTGCCGTTGCCGCGGACCACAACGCCGCAGACACCATGTTCGCCCAGATGATGATCCCGCACCACAAGCAGGCCGTGGAGATGAGCGACACCATGCTCAAGAAACAGGGCCTCAACCCGAAAGTGAGTGCCCTGGCTACCAGGATCAAAGCCGAACAGAACCCGGAGATCACCACGATGATGGGATGGCTCAAGAGTTGGAACGAATCCGCCCAAATGTTTGGCGGCATGCCCGGAGGCGGCATGGACGGAATGATAAGCGGCGATGACATGTTGAAACTGGACGCAGCGCAGGGCACCGAGGGGGCGAGTCTTTTCCTCACACAGATGATTGCCCACCACGAAGGCGCCGTGATGATGGCCAAGACCGAAACCACCGACGGCAAGAATCCCGACGCCGTGCAGCTCAGCAAGAACATCGTCACCTCCCAGGAAGCGGAAATGCAGGAAATGAAGGACCTGCTGGCCAGCCTCTAGCAAGCGGCTCTGCCGGGCCCGGTCATGTCCGGGACCGGAACCCTTTTGGTTCCGCCCGATACTTGGAGTTCTTTGTGCCACTTGAATCCCCTCCGCGTCTCCGCGCAGCTGCAGTCTCGGGCGCAGCAGCCGCAATTGTCCTGCCCCTTGCCTCCTGCTCCGGCCTCCGTCCCGGCAGTCGGCGCTCCGTCATCAGCCGGCGCCGGAACCGGTCTGCCGAGCGCGCACATCCACGGCCTGAACGTCAGTGCCGAAACAAGCCAGATACTCCTGGCCACCCAAGAAAGCCTGTAAGACATGTCCAAAAAGCCGGCCGTCAAGATCGGTCCAGCCAACGACCTCATGGGATTCACCGCCGCCATGGATCAGGGCGTATTCTACGTTTCCGGCCATCCGGGCCAGGACTCGTTGCTGCCCACCCCGCCGGGCCTGATCAAGACATCCTGACGGGCGCCACGATGCTCATCATCCCGGGCGGGCCAATGGTCACCGGGTTCCAGGTGACGTGGATCAATGAGCTCCAGAACCGCACTAAGAACTTCCTCACCCCTATCTAGTCCCGCACCGCCATGGACCGCCATGGCCTGTTCACAAGGAAACTCATATGAACACCCACCCCGATTACCGCCTGGGCCGGCGCCGCCTTCTGGGTTTGTCGGTTGCAGGTGCCGCCGCGGCGGCCCTCGCCGCGTGCTCCAACACACAGGCCCCCGCGGGCATGCCGGAAAGGGTCATGCCCGCTGACGCTCTCGTCGCCGACTACGAAGCCCGGCGGACGTTCGTCGGAAAAACGGTCACCCAGAACCTGACGGCCGCATCTTTCCAGACAACAGTCGCCGGGAAGCCGGTCACGACCTGGGGCTACAACGGCAACCTCACCGCCCCGGTACTGCGGGCCACGGCCGGGGACCGGCTCCAGGTATCGCTGGCCAATAACCTCAAAGATCCCACCGTCATCCATTGGCACGGCCTTGCGCTGCGGAACGATCAGGACGGCGTCCCGGGCGTCACCCAGGATCCGATCGCCGCCGGCGCCGGGTTCACTTACGATTTCCGCCTCGCCCACCCCGGCACGTACTGGTACCACTCGCACATGGACATGCAGCGCGAACGCGCCCTCTACGGGGCACTGATCGTCGAGGACCCGGAAGAAAATCTCGTTTACGACCGGGACTGGGTGATTGTCCTGGATGACTGGATGGACGGCATCACCGGAACCCCCGAGGATGTCCTGGCAGAAGTGTCCCTAGGGATGGGGATGTCCGGGATGTCCATGCCCGGCATGGACCACGGATCCATGTCGGGGTCCATGGACGCCTCTCCCTCCCCTTCCGGCGCAGACGGAGCGACGGGCATGGGAATGAAGCACATGCTGATGGGCTCGCGCAGCGATTTCCTCGGCGGCGACGCCGGCGACGTGCGCTACCCGTTCCATCTGTTCAACGCCAAGGCGCCCGACGAGGCAGAGATCCTGGCCGCCACGGCAGGTCAGGTCGTCCGGCTGCGGATCATCAACGCCGCCGGCGACACCGCCTACCGCGTCGGTATCCCCGGCCAGAAGCTCACCCTCACCCACACCGACGGATTTCCCGTCCAGCAGCAGGATGTTGACGCCGTCGTGCTCGGCATGGGCGAACGCATCGACGCTCTACTCACTGTCAGGGACGGGTTCACCCCCGTAGTGGCATTGCCCGAAGGCAAGACCGGCCAGGCTCTGGGCTTTATCAGCACCGGCAGCGGCACGCAGCCGGTGCCCGCGACCCTGCCGGGCAAGTTGGAGGGCACCGTTGTGGACGGCGGCCAGCTCAAGGCCGATCCCGCGGTCACCCTCGCGGCCAGAACCCCGGACCGCACCCACGAACTTAAACTCACCGGAGGCATGGAAAAATATGACTGGGGTATCAACGGGCACCGCTTTGATATGGACAAGCCGTTCGAGAACGCCTTCGACATCAAGGCCGGCGAACGCGTCGAGGTGAAGTTCACCAACGACACCGACATGTGGCACCCCATGCATCTGCATGGACACACGTTCCAGGTCGGTGCCGGCGGTGCCCGCAAAGACACCGTCATCGTCCGAGCCAAACAGAGCGTCACGGTGATCTTCGACGCCGACAACCCCGGCCAGTGGCTCACCCACTGCCACAACGCCTACCATGCCGAACGCGGCATGGTCGGCGTCTTCTCCTATGTCAAATAAGGGACCCCGACCATGAGCACCGCTGTCGTCACAGAACTGTTCTTCCCCTCCCCGACCGTCAGTGCCTTCCAGCTCGGGCCGTTGACCATACGCTTCTACGCCCTCGCCATCCTGGCCGGCATCGTGGTGGGTGTCTGGCTGACAGCCCGGCGTCTCCGGGCCCGTGGCGGCACCACATCCCAGACTCTGGACATCGTGGCCTGGGCGGTGCCCTTCGGCATCGTCGGCGGCCGGCTCTACCACGTCATCACCGACAACCAACTCTACTTCGGCCCGGGCAAAGACCCCTGGGCTGCACTGCGGATCTGGGAAGGCGGCCTCGGGATCTGGGGAGCCGTCGCCCTCGGACTCGTCGGCGCCGGGATGGGTGCCCGGCGGGCCGGCGTCCCCTTCGCGGCGTTTGTGGACGCGGCAGCCCCCGGGCTGCTCCTGGCCCAGGGCTTGGGCCGGTGGGGGAACTGGTTCAACAACGAACTCTACGGCGAACCCACAGACCTGCCCTGGAAACTCCAGATCCACAGCATGAATCCGGCCACCGGCCAGGCCCTCACCGCCGCCAACGGCACGCCGGAGATCCTCGGCTACTTCCAGCCGACCTTCCTCTACGAATCGCTGTGGTGCCTGGCCGCCGCGTCCGTGCTGATATTCCTGGACCGCAGATACAAGCTCGGAGCAGGATCGGTTTTTGCCCTCTACGTGGTGTTGTACACCGCCGGCCGGTTTGCCTTCGAACTGATGCGCTCGGACCCCGCCAACCTGATTCTGGGTCTGCGGGTGAACACCTGGGCCGCCGGGCTGCTCTTCCTCGCCGGCGTTGCTCTCTTCCAACGGCTCAGTTCCCGTCCCCGCTCCGCCGTCCCACCCGCATCCGTCCTCAGGGAGAACTCAGACTCGCCCGGCAAGGAAATCCCCGCGTGAGCAACACCCAAAGGCCGCAGGAGTACCCACACTACGAGGGCCGCTGGGCGCGCTGGTGGCGGCCCAGGCCGCCCGGGCTGCCGCCCGGCAAGGAAATCCCCGCGTGAGCAACACCCAAAGGCCGCAGGAGTACCCACACTACGAGGGCCGCTGGGCGCGCTGGTGGCGGCCCAGGCCGCCCGGGCTGCCGCCCGGCTGGAGCCACGAGCTGAGGCGCCCGGACCGCCGTCGGGCGTAAGCTCGAGGGATGGCGAGATACTTCGATGTTCATCCCGAAAACCCCCAGGCGCGCTCCATCCTCCAGGCCATCGAAATCGTGCGTGGAGGTGGCCTGATCGCCTATCCGACCGACTCCTGCTACGCTCTGGGCGCCCAGCTGGGAAACAAAGATGCCCTAGACCGGATCCGGGCTATCCGCCACCTAGACAACAAGCACCACTTCACGCTGGTCTGCAAGGACTTCGCCCAGCTGGGGCAGTTCGTGCAAATCGACAACGATGTATTCCGCAGCATCAAGGCGGTGACGCCTGGCAGCTACACCTTTATCCTTCCCGCCACTAAGGATGTTCCGCGGCGACTGCTGCACCCGAAGAAGAAGACCGTCGGAGTGCGGATCCCGGACAACCACGTAGTCCAGGCCCTACTGACGGAACTGGGCGAGCCTCTGCTGTCCAGCACGTTGCTGCTGCCGGATGAGGAAGAGCCGCTGACGCAGGGCTGGGAGATCAAGGAGCGGCTGGACCACGTGGTCGACGCCGTGATCGATTCCGGCGACTGCGGGGCCGAGCCGACCACTGTGATCGACTACTCCAGCGGTGTGGCAGAAATCATCCGGCGCGGCATGGGCGACCCGTCCCGCTTCGAATAGAAGTGCCTGACGGCCTTACGCGGGTGACGTGCCGGCGGGTGCCCGCCGCTGCGGCCGGTGCCGCAGCCAGCGCCGAGTCAGATCAGTGGCGGCCAGGATACCTGCGACCGGCGAAAGGACCGCTGCGGTGTAGACGAACAGCAGCCACGTGATCGTGGTCAACAGCGTCTGGTTGGTGCTCAGCAGGGACAGTCCGCCGAACAGGCCCAGCGCCCAGAACAGGACCACGCCGGACAGCACGGCCGCGGCGGGAAAGTACTCGTTCGAGACAGCATTCTTCAAAGTTCTCAAAGTTTTCATGGACCCTCCTCATGCCTGGCGGTGGGGAAAGTCCGCCGGGGTCAAACCAAGTATGGGCCCCGTTGGAACCGGATACTTGACGAATACGGGCCACGTGATCAAGCTAACTCCGTGACGTCCGGGGGCTCCCAATGCCGGCTTCGCCCGGCGGCCCGGACCCGAGTATCCGGGCCGGCAGACGTGGCCGCCGTGCCCGGGACCGGCAAACCGGGGGAAGGAGCGGTCAGACAGCGGCGCGGACCCGCTGAAGGAAGGAATCCAGGACGTGTCCGGCGTTCTCCTGCAAGCGGCGTGAATCCGGCGCCCCCGGCTGGGTGCACTTGGGACCCTGGAGCCGCTCGCCGAGGTAGAGCAATGCGGCAAGAACCTCCGAGAGCTCAGTGTTGCCCTCGGCGCGCTGCCGCAGTAGCCTCAGGTGCGCTGCCCGGAGGGCCGGTCCCGGCGCGCAGCCAAGATCGCGGTCGAAGAGCCGGCGGCAGCGGTCGTAGGCGGAGAGGCCCTCAACCGGGAGCCCCGCCTGTTCGTAGCCGGCCACCAGCACCGTCCATGCCCGCTCATTGAGCGGCTCCGAGCGGACTGCCGCCTGGGCCAGCTGAATGGTGACGTCCGGCTTATCCAGGAAGGCGGCGGTTTCCGCGGCGAAGATCTGGGCCGCCACCTTTTCGGCAGCATGGCGCGTCCGGGCCTCCTCGGCCCAGTCGGCCACCAGCTCGAAGCCCAACAGCGGCTCGGCGGAGAGTTCCAGCGCCTGCAGCAGCAGCGCGTGCGCCTCAGCCGGCGCGGACTGACCCGCAGCGCGCACCAGCCGGTTGAAGTTCGCCAGGTCCAGGTCCACGAGTTGCGGATCGAGGACGTAGCCGCTGTTGGCGGTGCGCAACGGGCCGGTCTTGGTGTGGCCGGGCTGGATCGCCCGCCGGATGCCGCTCACATAGCTCTCCAGGGTAGCGACGGCGCCGTCTGTGGCGCTGGCACCCCAAAGGATTTCGATCAGACGCGTCTTGGAGACAGGTGTCCCCAGATTGAGCAGAAGAATTTCGAAGATGTGCCGGGGCTTACAGCCGCCCATGTCCGCTGCAGTGAGCGCCGTCCCCTCACGGTTGATCTCGAATGTTCCGAAAAGCTTTACCGAAATTGCTGGTGATGAACCACTCAATTTTTCCACGATATTCTCCGATTTCCCCAGGTAAAACGAACCCAATCGCAATTTTGAGAGCCGATTCCTCAACGGAACTATGCTGTGCTGAGACGCTGTTCCTTCCGGCTTCCACTGAAACCGTGACATGCCAATAGGGGCACAACAAGGAATGAAACTACCCGTTCTTTACTGGAAGGAAAGTCGGGTACACCGGGAAGTACTGCCGAGTAAACGGCGGAACGGACTCTGCAGGTACTTGTCCGTCCGGACAAGTAGCCCTACGCCGCTGGCCGTCGCGGTAGCAAGTACCCGACCGTCCGGCGGCAAGAACCGGCGATGGAGCGATTTGGGCGCCTTCGTCCCCGACCCGCGATGCCAGCTTTTCGCAAGGGCCTGGGCCTACCGTCTGGTCTCTGGCAGTTCCCTCCACCGCAGAAGGGTGCGGACATGAATCCTGCGGCTCCGAAACGGGCCCCCGCCACGACCACCGTGTCCGCACCCTGCTCTCATGGACGGCGCCCTCAGGAGTCCAATGCCAGGCTTGGCGTCATGATCCGCCGGATCGCGGCCCGTCGTCAAACGGCCGGCCGTTGGGGACCCGGAGCGACCGCTGAGGATCTCCTGACCGCCGGCGCCTGGCGGAATCCATTTCTGGATCTGCTCCCTCCGACTGCACCGAAGTCCCCGCGGATCATTGTTTACAACGGCTGACTGAAATCCGATAGGGCAACCAATTCGCGACAACATGAGTGCCGTTTCGTTGGAATAAAAATATCTCCGTCGGCGATCAGCAGCTTCGTAGTGTGGCGGATATGCTCAGTATTCCGGCTTGTCTTTGGTCAGCTCTTCGGGCACGGCCACAACGCGTAATTCGATTCCGGCACGCAGTAAAGCAAGCTCCAGGGGCGCACCAGTCGCCTCCGCGAAAAGCATCTTTTGTAGACTCTCGACATTCCGCTGACCACACCGCGGTCACAGCACCCGCCAGCACCCAAGGGTTGCCCACGGCGATGAAACAGCGCGGCCTTCAGCGCCCCGGCGTCCCGAATTCCACCGGCGCCGCGGTCGGGGGGCGTCGGTAGCAAGATATCCCGCGGAGGCGACCAGGCCAGCGGATCCGGCTCGAATCCTGCCGCTAAGTCCGGCGCCGGCGGGACATCCCGATCGCAGCGCCCACGGCGCGTCGCCCTGAACCGGTACACATCGAAGTCAACCACCGGGCACACGGCGGCAGTCCGGTGCCGCATCCGCCGGCGGTGAAATGCGGTCAGGGACTACGCCGGATATCCCGGCGCCGGGTTGAGCTTCGCGCCTCCGGCGGTCCGCCGCTAGGCTCAGGAGGAGACCAGCCTTTCAGCCACAGGAGAACCCACGTGAACCCAGCGTCCCCTTCCACCGATCCGATGCCACCGCCGGGCCTGAGCTGGGGTATCAAGCGAAGCTTCATCGACTACATCGGCAGCCTGCCGGACGGGTCCGTTTCGGCTGCCGAGGGCGCCACTGTGCTCGAATCGGGCCTGTTTTGTTTCACCGCCGATGCCTCCGACTACGACGCCGCCCGAGGGACGGGTGTGCTGCGCTTCTTGGGCGATGTCCGGCTTTCCGGCCACCACGGGATGCTGCTGGTCCGGCTGCTGGATCCCTGGATCACCTTCAGCGGCGGCAGCGGGGTCCTGTCCATCAGCACCGGTGACGGCGGCGGCCAGGACCGCACCACCGTGGGTTTCGTGCGGGCCGCTGCCCCCGTCGTCGTCGAGGGGTCCCTCGTTTGGGAGCACGCCGACGTCGTCATCTCCCCTGAAGGATCTGAGCTGTTCGACGGCCAATACGCCGCCGGCCAGCCGATGGACCCGCTGTTCATCCGCGCCAGGACGTAGGTGCCGCCGATGTCAACCGGCGGGTGCAGCCCCGCACGGACCCGGGCGATGAAAGGGTTGCAGAACGGTACCGTCCGGGACGGCTGTGGCCCGGACACAATCGGGCACACGATGACCGGCCGCACACTGGTTGAGGAGAGCGTGCGGCCGGTAGCCTGCGGTGCTTCGGGAAACGCGTCCCGTAGCCAGTTGAACTTCGTCGTGTCCTAACAGTGCCTGATCGCACCTGAGAGGACGCTGAGAAGCGGGGGGTCCATGCGGGCGTGAAGAAAAGTGCCCTTCGACTGTTGTCCGGAGCCGGCCGTTGCCCCATTCTTGGAACATGGACCAGGTCTCGTCCGATTCGGAGGGCGTTCGGACCCAGCGCGGCCGGAACCGCTGGGGCGTGCGCAAGCGCACGACCGCGACGGCCGTCGCCGTCGTAGCGATGGCGCTGCTGGTCGGTGGCCTGATCTGGCTGGTTCTGCTGCAGACCACCCTGACCGCCTCGACCGAGGCGTCGGCCCGGCAAAAGACCCAGGATGTGATCGCGCAACTGGCGGTGGACCAAGACATCGAGGATGCGATCGAGTACATCCATTCCACCGGATACGCGGGCCAGTTCGTTCAGCTGCTGGATCCGAAAGGTGATGTGGTCGCGGGGTCCGAGCCCAGAGTCGCGGTCAACCCACTGTCGGCCCTTCGTCCGGGACCTGGCGAAACCGCAGTCCAGGATGTCACCAGCCTCCCGAATATCGGGCACGACGACGACTTCCAGGTGATCGCTACCGGTGCGCGGCTGGGCAGCACGGACTACACCATCGTCGTCGCCTCCACGGTGCAGGTCCAGGCTGACACGGTCGCCACCGTGGCGTGGCTGATGCTCGCCGCCATGCCCTTGCTGCTGGCCGTCGTCGCCATTGCCATGTGGTTCCTGGTGGGACGATCCCTGCGCCACGTCGAAATGATCCGGGGCCAGGTGGCGCGGATCAACGCCGAACGCCTGGACGGGCGCATCGATGTGCCGCCTACCAGGGACGAGCTGCAGGCCCTTGCACAGACTATGAACACTATGCTGGACCGGCTGCAGGCATCGGACCGTGAACAGCGGCAGTTCGTCTCCGATGCCAGCCATGAACTGCGCAGCCCGCTGGCGACCCTGAGCGCCGGGGTGGAGATTGCTGCCGCGGATCCGTCCGGTGCGATGTGGATCCAGATGAAGGACGTTCTATCCGGCGAGACCGCCCGCATGCGTTATCTGGTGGAGGACCTGCTGACGCTGGCCAAAGCCAACGACGGCGGTCTCGCCATCGAGTCCGTGGACGTGGACCTGGACGACGTCGTGGAGCAGGAAATCCGCCACCTGCGCTCGGCGGGACGGCACCAGGTCACGGCCGATCTCACTCCCGCCAGGATTAAGGGGGACGCCCGGCGGCTGGCGCAGGTGCTGCGCAACGTGCTCGATAACGCGGACCGCCATGCGCTGTCGCGGATCCGGATCAGCCTTCACACAACCCCCGAGGGAGCTGTCGTATCGGTGGATAACGACGGCGACCCGGTCCCCGAGACGGAACGGCACCGGATCTTCGAGCGGTTCGTCCGGCTAGACGAGAGCCGGTCCCGGGAGGGCGGCGGCAGCGGGCTCGGCCTGGCCATCGCGGCCGGGATCATGGCAGCGCATCACGGGTCCATCCGGGCCACCGAGAGCCCGGCCGGTAACTGCCGTTTCGAGATGGTCTTCCCGCTGGCCGGACAGCCGGTTCCCTCCCCCGTCACGTCCCCGGCGGCCGTTCGACCGCGCGCTCAAGGATCCTCCCGGCACTAAGCAGGTATCCCATCCCCCGGACCGTGACCAGGCTGTTCAGGCCGAACGGCGCGTCAATCTTGCGCCGCAGGTAACCGATGTAGACCTCCACCACGTTGTCTCCGCCGTCAAAGGCGGAGTCCCACACATTGTCCAGGATCTCCGCCTTTGACACGATCTGGTCGTGCCGGCGCATCAGGTACTGCAGCAGCCCGTACTCCCGCGCCGTGAGGCTGATCAGGGTTCCGCCGCGGCGGACGCTGCGGTCCACCGGATCCAGCGTCAGGTCACCCAGCGTCAGCACCACGGGCCGCTCGGGGGCACCGCGGCGGATCAGCGCCCGGATCCGCGCCACCAGCACCAGGAAACTGAACGGTTTGGTCAGGTAATCGTCGGCGCCGAGGTCAAAGGCATCCGTCTCGTCATATTCGCCGTCCTTCGCCGTGAGCATCAGCACCGGAGTCCAGACCTTCCGCTGCCGCAGTTCCCTCAGGACGTCATAGCCGTTCTTCAGCGGCAGCATGAGGTCCAGAAGGATGACGTCGTAGGCGTTCTCCGTCGCCGCTGAAAGTCCGCTGACCCCGTCGTGGGAAACCTCGACGACGAAGCCTTCGTGCACCAGCCCGCGGCGGACTGTTTCTGCCAGGACCTTCTCGTCCTCCACCATCAAAATCCTCATCACGGGGCTCCTGTCCTCAGAGACAGTATGCCGCCTCCGCGCCGGGTCTATGGCCTATGGCTCACGGTGCTGCAGCCGCCTCGGACGGTTCCGCCGCAATCGGTAGCATTTCACCGGTCCGGCGGCGGATGATGCACTGACTCCGGCGGCGGACGGTGCACTGACGTCATGGGACGGTCTCCCGGCTTGAGGTTCCGGGCTGCCGTCCCCGACTTGCTGCTTGCCCTATCTGTCCACGCGGGTCTGCGGAAGATCCGCGGCGGGTCCGAAGAGCCAGCCCGTAACATCACTGCGCAGGACCAGATGCGGACCCCCAGTCGGGCTGACGCTGCCATTGGCAACGTAGTACCCGCGCCCCGCTCCCGGACCGCCGGCCGCACGGTCCAGTGCATCAGTGAGCTGTCGGGGCAGGTGCCCCTGGGGTCCGAGTGCCCGTAGGCCGTCGAGTTCTTCCGGGGCGAGCCGTCCCAGCACTGCAGCAATATCGGCCATGGTGGATCCCCTCCGGAGGATGGTGCGTGAGGATTCAGCCTAGGCTCGGGGCATTAACGCCGCGTAAAATCCGGACGACGATCATGGAACAGATGAGTAGGAACATCCGGGGCGCTCCGGCCGTGTTCGAAGAGAGAGTGCCGTGTTCGAAGAGAGAGCGCACCCGAATGGCGTCCCGACCCCGGCGACCCCGGGCGTCCAGCCTTCGGCCGCCGCTCCTGCGCAGTGACGGACCGGCAACTCAAGGTAGGCTTCCGGGGCGGGCCGCAGCCGGCACGGATCCCGTCCCTCGGCATCGGTGTTATGAGTGTCACTGCACCCCTGCCCCTTACACCCACCAAATTAACCGCTGGATGCTGTACCGTTCAATCCCGGGAAACTCAGAACAAACGGAATCGAGAATCAACCAGGTGGCAACCGACTATGACGAAGTTCGATCCGACGTCGCGGAATCACGCAACGCCTCTCTGGAGGCCCTTCGCTCCGCGAATGCGCCGGACGCCCGCAGCGTCACCCGTGAGCTCGATGAGGCTGACACCTCTGAAGGCGTAGAACTGCCGGGCGCTGACCTGTCCGGCGAGGAATTGACGGTTACCGTCATTCCGCAGAAGGATGACGAGTTCACGTGTTATTCGTGCTTCCTTGTCCGGCACCGCTCCCAGCTCGCCCGCGAGAAGGCGGGCCACTCGTACTGTGCTGACTGCATGAGCTGACTGGCGGACTGCTCTACATTCCCGCCGCAACGCAGATTACCAGGCCAGCGGACCCGCGTCCGATCGTTGCCTGCGCCGCGGTGACGCCCGGGGTTACCGGAAGCTCCGGCGCCGGCACGGCCGTACGGGAGCTTTCGACGGCGGCCCCGGCCCCGGTTATGCCGGAAACCATCGGATTTTGGTGCCATTTCGCTGCGGCGGGCGGACAATGGACAGTAGTTCTACCTGCTGAAGTTGTCTTCCCCACGCAGAGGCTGGTGCGCCGTGAATATTGGCAGGGCCCGCCACCGCCGGCTTGCCACGGTGTTGGCCGTGTTGCTTGTCCCAGTACTAACCGGGCTTGGAGGTTGCGCCGTCGGCGGCGGAAGCCCGGCGCCGTCGACGTCGGCCGGCCAAACAGCAACCGGCAGTTCGACGGCGGGTGCAACGGCCATCACGATCAAGGACTTCGGCTACGGGGCCCCGATTGCCGTTGCCCCGGGGGCGACGGTGACGGTGACGAATCTGGACAGCGCGCCACATACTGTGACGGCCGACGATGGCTCAGCGTTCGACGCGGATGTGAAAGGCAGCGGCGCCACCACAACGTTCACGGCGCCATCACAACCCGGGACGTACACCGTCCACTGCACATACCATCCGAATATGCGCGGAACGCTGACAGTGAAATGAGCCTCCGCGGCCGCTCTGAATCATCCGCGGGATTGAGTGCCAACGGTATGGTCCTCCGGGTGCTGACGGCCATCGCCCTGGTGATCGATGCTGTGGTCCACATCCGGCTCGCACCCGGCTATCAGGCCGCCAACCCCGGCGGGATCGGACAAGGCAACCTCTTCCTGCTCGAGTCCGCCGCGGCCGTCCTTGCCGCGCTCTTCGTCCTTCTGCGCGGGAGCCGGGTCGCCTATGCGTTTGCCCTTATGGTGGCCCTGAGTGCTTTCGTTGCCGTCGTCATTTACCGCTATGCCGATATTCCGGCGTTCGGACCGTTCCCGGCAATGTACGAGCCGGTCTGGTTCTTCGAGAAATCCCTGAGCGCTGTGGCGGAGGCAGCCGGGGCGGTACTCGCCGTCATCGGTTTCGTCCGCGCAGGGCGCACCGCCGCGCCGTCCGGCCGGCCGGCGAGCCGGCGTAGACTCTCCGCAGACTAACGCAGCATGACAGCGGCGTCATGAACAAGAACCGGCTGGAGACGTTCAGCGATGGTGTGCTGGCCATTATCATCACCATCATGGTGCTGGAGCTCCATGTCCCCGCCGGGCCGACCTGGCAGGCACTGCTCGAGGAACTGCCGACGTTCCTCAGCTACGCGCTGAGCTTCATCTACGTGGGGATCTACTGGAACAACCACCACCACTTGCTTCATCTGGCCGGACAGATCAGCGGCGGGGTGCTCTGGGCCAACCTGCACCTGTTGTTCTGGCTCTCGCTGTTCCCGTTCACCACGCGCTGGATGAACACCGCGGGTCTGGCGGAGGTGCCCGTGCTGGTGTACGGGCTGAATCTGCTCCTCGCTTCCATTGCTTTCCACGTTCTGAAGACGACCCTGATCCGCCGGCAGGGACGAAACGGCGCTCTGGAGCTGGCGCTGGGCCGGGACTGGAAAGGACGGGCCTCCCCCTTGCTCTACATCCTGGGCATGGGCCTCAGCCTCGTGACCCCGGTGGTGGGACTGCTGGTCTACAGCGCGGTCGCAGCCATCTGGCTCATCCCCGACCGCCGGGTGGAGCGTTTCGTCACGCACGGGATGGAACAGGCACCGGACCCCAGGGCCGCGGATCCCAACGGCCAGGCCCGGAACAGCTAAGCCTTGATCCACCGGTCTGCCGGGGTCAGCCCCGGGGGCGCAGCCGGATGGAAGGAAGAACCGGTGCCGGCAGGGGCGCGGGTTCCCCCGCCGGAAATGTGCCAAAGCGCGGGCGCCCACCTCCGCCGCTGGCCTCCATCCGGGGTTCGACGCCGATCTCGGCCTGCCATTGGGCCCGGTACTCAAGGATCTCCTCGTGGCTGCGGCCCACAAAGTTCCACCACATCACAATCTGTTCGCCCAGGGGCTCCCCACCGATCAGCAGCACCCGCAACGCTTCCACGCCGGCGGTCAGGATCAGCGAGGAGCGTCCGGCCGGCAGGTAGGCCAAATGGTCCCTGGCGACGGGGTGCCCGTCCAGGCCGAGAGTTCCCTCATCCACCAGCAAGCCGTGTTCGAAGCCCGCGTCGACGCTGAGCCTCAGCGTCGCCCCGGCGTCGAGGAGGATTTCCGCCCCCACTAAGGGAGTGTGTGTGGCGACCGGCGATGCGGAGCCGGCCAGCGACCCCAGGAAGACGCGCATGGTCCAGCCATCCCCGCTCAGCGGTTCCGGGCGGTAATGCTCGAAGGTGGGCTCCATCTGGCGGACGCGGTCCGGCAGAGCGACCCAGAGCTGCGCGCCGTGCAGGACCCGGGTGGCCGGGGTTGAGATTTCGGAGTGGCTGATTCCGCGGCCGGCGGTCATCAGGTTGACTTCGCCCGGCCGCACGGCGGCATGGAAGCCGGCCGAGTCGCGGTGTTCGATCTCGCCGGTAAAGAGCCAGCTGACAGTCTGCAGCCCGGTATGCGGGTGCCGTGGAACCCTCATGCCGCCGGTCTCCCCGATGCGGTCCGGACCGTAGTGGTCCAGGAAGCACCATGCACCGATCAGGCTGCGCTGGCGTTGGGGAAGGGTACGGCGCACATCCATCGCCCGCGGGCCGCCCAACGGAACCTGCCGCGGAACCAGTATTTCCACACCACCGCAGCCGGTGTCGGCTTCGCAAATGATTTCCTGGGGGGCAATTTCGGTATTGCTCATGAGGTCAGCCTAGCGCCGCCAGGACGCCGTAACCCGGGCCCGGCCCGGGGCCCTGGGTCCGGGTCCGGGCCTGCCGGCGGCACCGGGCATCATGGAGATATGGCCACCCTTGAGTCCCCCATCACGTTTACCATCGGTGAAACCGCAGTTTCGGGAGTCTATGCCCGGCCTGACAATCCGCTGGCGACGCTCGTCGTGGCCCACGGAGCAGGAGCCGGGATGGAGCATCCGTTCCTGACCGGCTTCACCCGGGGCGTTAAACGAGGTGTCCGTCGCGACCCTTCGCTTTAACTTCCCGTACCGCCAGGCCGGCCGGAAATTCCCGGACCGGCCGCCGGGCTGGTCTACCTCGGCTACCCGCTCCATCCGCCGGGCAAGCCGGAGAAGATCCGCGACGAACATCTCTACGGGCTGACCCGGCCCATGCTCTTCCTGCAGGGAACGCGGGATCCTTTCGCGACCCCCGGGCTGCTTGAGGCGGTGGTTGCCCGCATCGGGCCCTCGGCCACCCTGGAGTGGCGTGCGGGCTGCGGTCACACTTTCGAGGTTGCAGGAATAAAGCGCAGTGCGGAGGACCTCGGGGCGTCGCTGGCAGCACCTACGGCAGCGTTCATTGTGGCGCACAGCAGCGGCTGACCCGGTCTGCCAGGGAGGGATCCCGGCTAATTCCTCAGCTCCAGTCACCGCGGCGCAGCGGCGGTTCGGCGCCGCCGGCCCGCTGCACCAGGACCTGGTTGACGCCGGTTATGCCGGCTTCGAAGCCAAGGGCGCTGGCCGCCATGTACAGGCGCCACACCCGGGCCCGCCCCTCGCCGGCAGACCGCACAGCCGGCGCCCAGTGTTCCTCCAGATTCTGCACCCACGCGCGAAGCGTGAGCGCGTAGTGGCGGCGCAGCGCTTCGACGTCGAGGACTTCGAAGCCGCCGGACTCCAGCGCGCCGATCACCTCGGCCAGGCCCAGCATCTCGCCGTCGGGGAAGACATAACGTGGAATGAAGGAATCCGGGTCCGGGTCGGCGGGACCACCGTTCCAGGAAATGGCGTGGTTGAGCAGCCGGCCGCCGGGACGAAGCAGTCCGTGCAGCCGGGAGACGTAATTGGGCATCTGCCCGCGGCCCACATGTTCGGACATCCCGATGGAACTGATCGCGTCGAACGGCCCGTCGGCTACGTCACGGTAATCCTGGACCCTGATCTCCACCCGGTCAGCCAGCCCGGCGTCCGCCACCCGTTTGCCGGCGAGCGCCGCCTGTTCGCCGGATAGCGTGACACCCACGACGTCGGCCCCGTAGTTACGGGCGGCGTGCAGGGCAAAGCTGCCCCAGCCGCAACCGACGTCGAGCACCCTCATGCCGGGCCGGAGCCCCAGCTTGCGGCAGACGAGGTCCATCTTCGCGTTCTGGGCCGCGTCCAGGCCGGTGTCGGGACCGTCCCAGACCGCGCAGGAGTAAACCATCGACGGGCCGAGGACGAGGGCATAGAAGTCGTTGCCCACGTCGTAGTGGTGCGAGATGGCCGCGGCGTCGCGCCTCCTGGAGTGCGGCAGGCCGGCGCGGACGGGCTTTGCTTCCTCCGGCGGCGGCGCGGGGTTCAGGCCCAGCGCGCCGAGCCGGGCTGCAGTCGTGAGGATCATCGCGAGTTCGCGGGCCGTGGGCCTTCTGAAAGGGCCGGGCTCGGCGAACTTGCCGGCCGAGCTCAGCGCGACGAACGCCTCGAAGATGTCGCCGCGGGCGTCGATATCGCCGGCAACGTAGGCCCGGCTGAGTCCCAGTTGCCCTGGCGACCACAGGATCCGCCGCAGCGCCCGCGGCGACCGGAACACAACCACCGGCGCGCCGGCCGGCCCGGCCTCCGAGCCGTCCCAGGCCCGCAGCCGGAGCGGAATCTCCTTGGTGCCCAGGACAATGGCCAGCGCTTGGGCCAGCCGTGATGCCACACCGTTGCTTGCCGTCATGATCATTGCCTCTCTTCCCGTGGCGTCTCCTGGCCCCAATCTATTCGCAGCCCCCCGCGGCCCAACAGGGGCCAGACGTCCCGTAGTTCCTACCGGATCCGTCCCCGGTGCCGCCACCGCTCTGGTGCTCCCGGGCCGGAGCCTACGAAATTGCTGAATTACTGGCTGACGGCGGAAACTGCGAGCTGCTGACCCGCGGGTGTGATTGTCATTTCCGCTAAAATGGCCTCAATCAGCACGCTCCTGGGGTGACTTGTGTGTCGGAAGCCCTCCCCTCGCTCCTCTCTCGCGGAGACGTTGAAGAACGTCGGGCATCATGGCGAATTTCGCTGCGGATTCGGTCCCCCGACACCCCAACGCTCTGGCGCTGCGCGGATTCCCGCAGCGCCGGGCCGTTTCCGTGTCGCGGGACTTTTTGCGCAGCGGAAACCATGCGGTGGCGCTCCGGGTGGGGGCGGTGTCGGTAGACTGCGTAGCTCGACTAGGTGGAGGGAGGCTCAGGTGGGGCCGCTGCACGATGAAGATGTTCCCCGCTGGTGGGAAGCGCTCGGGCTCCCGGGCCTGATCGACATCCATACCCACTTCCTGCCCGAACGGATGCTGCGGCGGGTCTGGGCCCACTTCGACGACGCCGGACCGCTGGTCGGCCGCCCCTGGCCGATCACCTACCGCTGGGACGAAGCGAGCCGGCTGGCGCAGCTCCGCCGGCTGGGCCTCCGTCACTTTACGGCGCTGACCTATGCGCACCGGCCTGGCATGGCGGCGGACCTCACCGACTTCGCCCTCAAGCTGGCGGCAACCGAGCCGGACTGTGTCCCCAGCGCGACGTTCTTCCCCGAGGACGGCGTCCTGGAGCAGGTCCAATCGGCGCTGGAGCGCGGCGCCCGGGTGTTCAAGATCCACGCGCAGGTGGGCGGTTTCGACCTGCGCGAGCCGGTTCTCGATCCGGTCTGGGGGCTGCTGGCCGAGTCGGGCGTGCCGGTGGTTGTGCATGTGGGCAGCGGGCCCGTTCCGCGGCCAGGGTTCACCGGCCCTGACAAGCTTGAGGGCGTGATGCGCCGGCATCCCGGACTGACCGCCGTCGTCGCTCATCTGGGGGCTCCGGAGTATGCCGAGTTCCTTGCCCTGGCCGGGACGTATCCGCGCCTCCACCTGGACACCACCATGGTGTTCACCGACTTCTTCGAGGCCGCCGCGCCCTTCCCGCCCGAACTGCTGCCGCGGCTTGCGGAACTGCCGGACCGGATCGTGCTCGGCAGCGACTTCCCCAACATCCCCTACCCCTACGCCCATCAGCTGGAGTCGCTGGAGCGCCTGCGGGACTTGGAGCCGGCGCTCGACGACGACTGGCTGCGCGCCGTCTGCTGGTTCAACGGCAAGCGGCTGCTCGGAGTATAGCCGGAAAACGGGCCCCTAGTCCTTGCCCCGGGCCCGGCTGGGCTGTACCCGCGGCGGCTCCCCCGGCATCTTCGGGAAGTCCGGCGGGAAAGGCAGCTCCCCCAGCCCGGCGGCGAGATCCCGCTCCCACCAGCCCATCAGGACATCAAGGGTGCCGGCGGTGGAGTGCATCCCCGCCCAGGGGTCCCCGCTGGTCTTGAGCCGCTGCGGGACTGTGAGGATGGTGAAGTCCTGGCTGTCGGCGTTCTCCAGTTCGTCCCAGCCGATCGGGCAGGAGACCGTGGCGTTCTCCAGGGCCCGCGGGCTGTAGGCCCCGGCCATCGTGCGGTCGCGGTTGGCCTGGTTGAAGTCAACGAAGATCCGGGTGCCGCGCTCCTCCTTCCACCACGCGGTGGTGACCTTGTCCGGCATCCGGCGTTCCAGTTCGCGGGCGGCCGCGATGACGCCATGGCGTACGTCAAGGAACTCGCGGCTCGGCTCGATGGGCGCAAAGACATGCAGCCCGCGGTTGCCGGACGTCTTGATGAAGGACGTCAGCCCCGCCTCGGCGAGGACCGACCGCAGTTCCTGCGCCGCCGGGATGGCGTCCTGGAACCCGGTGCCGGGCTGCGGATCAAGATCGATCCGCAACTGGTCGGGATTGTCCGGGTTGCCGGCCCGTGAGGGCCAGGGGTGGAACACGATGGTGTTCATCTGCACCGCCCAGACCGCGGCCGCGACCTCGTCAATGACCAGCTGGGGATGCGAGCGGCCGCTCGGATAGACCACGGTCACGGAACGCACATGGTCCGGTGTGCCCTTGGGCGGATTCTTCGAATAAAACTGTTCGCCGTCAATGTTGTCCGAGAACCGCTGGAGGGTGACCGGCCGATCGCCGTTGGCCGTCAGGAAGGCATCCCCGACGTCGACGATATAGCGGGCTAGGTCAAGCTTGGTCAGTCCCAGCTTCGGCCAGAGCACCCTGCCTGGACTTGAGATCCGTTGTTCCCGCGTGCCGTGCGGGCCGCTCACGGCGAGCGTGGTTTCTTCCCTGGCCATGGGGACAAGTTACCCCCGGGCCGGTGGTGAAGGGAATAGGCCGTTCGTCTGGCCCCTGCTGCGGCGGGCGGTAGTAATTCAGCCCCATCAGCAGACCTGCCGGGCCAGTGATGGAGCAGGCCTTCCCCATCTGGCCGAGCCCGAACGCAGGAACGATGACGGCGCCACGGGATACTCCGGTACCGCGAAGGGCTGCGGATCATCCCGCCGTCGGCAGATCAGCCTTTCAGCAGGTCCGCGTGGTGCGCGGCGGCGACATTAGGGTGGGCCCGGAGCCGGTAGCGCAGGGCGTTGTCCCCGTAGGTTTCCAGAATCGGGCTGTTCGTCGGATCGACCGACAGGCCGCGGGCCCTGGCCTGGAAATCCGCGCCTACCGCGAGTTGCGGCATGGTTGCGTCAAGCGCCGGATTGTAGAAGAACGGAAGGGACATCCGGTCAGTACCGCGCAGCGGCGAGATGACACGGTGCAGGGTTGCCTTGAGGTAGCCGTTCGTGGCCAGTTCCAGCATCTCGCCGATATTGACCACGAAGGCCCCGGGCACCGGCGGTGCGTCGATCCATTTGCCCTTGTAATCGACCTGGAGTCCACCCTTTCCGGGCTCCACCAGCAGCAGCGTCAGCACGCCGCCGTCGCGATGGGAGCCCACGCCCTGTTTGGGCTCCGGGTTGGAATCCCCCGGATACCGCACGATCTTCAGCAGCGGGAAGGCCCGTGCCGCGAATGCAGCGTCGAAGGTGTCCTCCGCCGCCCCGAGCGAGACCGCCAGGGCGCGCAGGAGAGTGAGTGAGATGCTGCTCAGGCGCTCGGTCCACTCGGACACGATCTGCCGCATGTCGGGCAGGGCCTCCGGCCACAGGTTTGGCCCTTCGAGACGCCAATAGTCCGCGACGCCGGAGCCCGGCTCCACGGTCTCGCGCTCGACGCCGATGTCGATCTGTTCGCGCCAGTCGACAGCGCCGTCCGTAAGTTCGCCGCCCACCCGGGTGTAGCCGCGGAACTGCGGGCTGTGGACGTTTTCGACGGCGAGCTTCTGGTCTTCGGGCAGCTCGAAGAAGCGCCGGGACACCCCGAGTATGGCGTCCGTCAGCTCCTGCGGCACCCCGTGGCCAGCCAGATAGAAAAACCCGACCTCATGCATGGCGTTGCGCAGTTCGTCTCGAAACAGGGATGCCTCTGCCGGGCCCGCATTCAATCGGGAGATGTCGAGGACGGGCAATGTTTCGAGTGGCAACGTCTTAGTCCTTTTCAGTGCACTTGGCAAGCGGGCGCCTGTACTGGCTCCAATATTACGGATTCGACGGCGTCACGGCTCATTGACGTGTCGAAATAAGACATCCTGGGTTGCCAGCTCGTGGCGAACGGCATTCGTAGGCTGAAACTCAGTTTCTCTTGACTTGACACTGCGTTTCACGTAGAACAGTGGAATGTTTCCTGACACCGCCGCAGAGCGCCCGACTGCGCCCACCTGCCCCCTTCTCTGAACCACTCTGAACCACCCAGAGCGACCCAGAACGACCCTCCCAAAGGATGGCTCCGCATGCCCGACTACGACGTCGCTGAACCGCTGGATACGGACTACTACGCTGTCTTCGCAAACATCCCCGACCCCGAGCGCGCGGCGTGGGGCCGGGCCCGGTCCTTCATCGGCGAGGCGCTGCCGCAGATGAACGACTTCTGGGAACGCGCCGAGTTCCCGGCCCACCTCGCCAAGCGCATGGGCGAGTTGAACCTGCTGGCGGACGGAATTGAGGTGCCGGGCCTGGAGCCGATGTCGCCGCTGGCCGCCGGCCTGATCAACATGGAGGTCTCCCGCGGGGACGGTTCACTCGGCACCGTGATCGCGGTCCAGGGCGGCCTGGCGCTGCGCTCGATTGCCCTGTTTGGCTCCGAAGCCCAGCGGGCGGCCTGGCTGGGTCCGTTGGCCCGCGGCGAAAGACTGGGTGCCTTCGCCCTGACGGAACCGGAGCACGGCTCAGATTCCGTGGCGCTGGAAACGACTGCCACGCCCGACGGCGGGGACTACGTCCTCAACGGCGAGAAGAAATGGATCGGCAACGGCGCCGGCGGGGACATCACGGTGGTCTGGGCGCGCGACGACGCCGGCAACGTCCGAGGTTTCCTCGTGGAACAGGACCGTGAGGGTTACGAGGCCGAGACCATTACCGGCAAGGCTTCGCTCCGTGCCATCCACCAGGCCCGGATCAGGCTCAACAACGTCCGCATCCCCCGGACCAATCTGCTTCCCGGTACGCGGACCTTCAAGGACGCCTCCCGGGTCCTGGTGGCCACCCGCCTGGGGGTGGCCTGGTCCGCCCTCGGTCACGCCACCGCCGTGTACGAGGCCGCCTTGAGCTACGCCACGCAGCGCACCCAGTTCGGCAAGCCGCTGGCGAAGTTCCAGCTGGTCCAGGACCGGCTGGCCTACATGCTCTCCGAGCTGACCAGCATGCAGCTGCACTGCGTCCATCTGGCGGGACTCGACGCAGCCGGGCAGATGCGCCCTACCCAGGCCTCGATGGCTAAGTACCACAACACCCGCAAGGCCCGCGAGCTGGCGTCCCTTGCCCGCGACATGCTGGGCGGCAACGGCATCCTGCTGGAAAACCACGTGATCAGGCACCTGCTGGACATCGAATCCATCCATACCTACGAAGGCACACAAAGCATTCAGACCCTATTGATCGGCCGCGATGTCACCGGACATAGCGCCTTCGCCTAAGGATTCGTTATGACCACCACTGAGCTTCCCAACGAAACCCCGCTGAGCCCGCTGCGGTTCCTGCAGCGCTCCGCGGAAGTGTTCGGGCACAAGACCGCGATCATCCACGGTGACCGCTCCTACACCTACCGGGACTTCGCGGCCGAAGCCCAGCGGCTCGCCAAAGTGATCAAAGCCAAGATCAGGCCCGGCGACCGGGTGGCATTCCTGTGTCCCAATGTTCCGGAGCTCCTGATCGCGCACTTCGCCGTTCCCCTGGCCGGCGGCGTCCTGGTGGCCCTGAACTCGCGGATGACCGCCCGGGAGCTGCAGTACATCCTGGCGCATTCCGAAGCCAAACTCCTGTTTGCCGATTCCGAACTGCTGGGCACCGTGGCAGGGCTGGACCTGGACCAGACCCAGCTGCTCGACGTCGTCGAGGTGCCGGACAGCACCGTCGGCGCACGGGCGGTCCCGGCGGGACTTGCCGCGACGCAGTATGCGGACTTCCTCGCCGCACCGGCGGGCGGGGACGCCGATCTTCCCTGGGGCGTCGGGGACGAACGCACCGCCATCACCCTGAACTACACCTCCGGGACCACCGGCAAACCCAAGGGTGTGCTGTATTCGCACCGCGGCGCCTATCTGAACTCCCTCGGTGAAACCATCCACAACCACTTCACCGGCGACACCCGCTACCTCTGGACGCTGCCGATGTTCCACTGCAACGGCTGGTGCACCACCTGGGCGGTGACCGCGGTGGCGGGCGTCCACATCTGCCTGCGGACGGTGCGTGCAGACAGCGTCTGGGACGCCATCGACACGCTGGGCGTGACCAACCTCTGCGGCGCCCCCACGGTCTGCAGCATTATCGCCGAGGCGCCCCAGGCCCACCGGCTGAAGGCACCGCTGCGGATCACGACGGCGGGAGCGCCGCCGTCGCCGTCGATCATCACCTCCCTGGAGGCAATCGGGATCAGCGTGGTCCACGTCTACGGGCTGACCGAGGTGTACGGTCCCTACACGATTTGTGAGTACCAGGCCGAGTGGGACGATCTGTCCCCCCAGGACCGGGCCGTCAGGATATCCCGCCAGGGTGTGGGAATGCTGCAGGCCGAAACGGCGCGCATCGTGGACCTGGACATGCGCGATGTGCCGGCCGACGGCGCCACCCTGGGCGAGATTGTGCTGCGCGGCAACAACGTTATGCTCGGCTACTTCAAGGATCCCGAGGCCACGGCCGACGCCTTCCGGGGCGGCTGGTTCCACACCGGCGACCTCGGCGTGATGCATCCCGACGGTTACGTCCAGCTCAAGGACCGGGCCAAGGACATCATCATCTCCGGCGGGGAGAACATCTCCAGCATCGAGGTGGAGCAGGCCATCATCAGCCACCCTGCGGTGCTGAACGTGGCCGTGATCGGCGTCCCCGACGAGAAGTGGGGCGAACGGCCCGTGGCCTTTGTGATCCGCAGCAACTCCAGCCCGGTGACGGCCGAGGAAATCCGCTCGCACGTCAGGAGCCTGCTGTCCGGGTTCAAGGTCCCGGACAGGATCCTGTTTCCCGATGAACTCCCCCACAACTCCACCGGTAAGGTCCTGAAATCGAAACTGCGCGCCCTGAACCTCAGCGCCACGGACCACAGCGCCACGGACCACGGCAAGGACGCCACCAGATGAGCCAGCAGGACATCATCGATGCGGGTGCCGCCCGGATCAACGTCAAGGTCACCGACTGCGGCGGCGGCAGCGGACCGGATGGTGCGCTTCTACTGTACCGGGATGGCACCAGTGGCTGATTTCCGCACCGAGGTGGCCGAAGCCGCCCTGGATTTGTTCACCGACACCGGTTATGACGCGACCAGCGTGGACGACATCGCCCAGTCGGCAGGCATCTCGCGCAGTACTTTTTTCCGCCAGTTCCGCGCCAAGGAAGACGTGATCTTCGCCGACCACGAAGCCCTGCTGGCGGAGCTGACCGCGTATCTGGCCCGGAGCCATGCCGATCCGTGGGCAGCCGTCTGCCGCGCCGCGACGCTGGTCTTCGGAAAATTCTCGGCACGCCGGCTGCAGGCCCAGAAGCGCTACCATGTGGTGCAGGCTGTGCCTGCGCTCCGGGACCGGGAAACGATCATGGTCTCCCGCTACGAACGGCTCTTCTCGGACTATCTGCGGCAGGCATTCCCGGGCACCTCGGCCCTTGGCGCCATCCGCTTCGCCGCCGCGGTCACGGCCACGCACAACTACGTATTGCGCGAAATGATGCTGGATTCACCCCTGGGCTCCGCCCGGACTTTGGACCACGAGTTGCGGGAGCTGCGCCGGATTTTCGGTGTGCTGCCGCAAGGCGGCCCTGCTGCCGCGCCCGCCGGGGACGATCTGGTCGTAGCCGTCTTCACCCGCTCTACCCCCGCCGCGGAGATCGCCCGCCGGATCCATGACATGCTCGACACCGGCACGAACTGACGGAGCCCCGCGCGGCACATCCGTGTTTCGCCCGTTGATAGGGCTTTAGAAGTTGACGGGGGCTTTAGTCTCGGGCGCTCCGGCGCCACCTGGCCTAAGCTGAGGGATGGCTGGTTCCGAAATGCTCGAAGTGGAACGAAAGTACGACGTCGGCGAATCTGACGACTTGCCGCCTCTGGCCTCGTTGCCGGGCGTGGAACGGGTCGGACCGGCCGAGGAAGAGGCACTTGACGCCGTCTACTTTGATACTGCGCGGTTCGCACTGGCGTCCCGCCGGATCACCCTGCGCCGGCGAACCGGCGGCAACGATGCCGGATGGCATCTGAAGCTCCCCGTGGCTGCCGGGAAGCGTCGTGAAATCCGTGAGGCGTTGGGCAACGATCCGGCGGCGGTACCCCGGCGGCTACAGCAGCTGGTGCGCGTCCACACCAGGGATCAGGACCTTGTGCCGGTGGCACGGCTGAAGACCCGGCGCACCGTGCTTCGCCTTTTTGACTCCGACGGAACCGCGCTCGCCGAGTTCAGCGATGACCGGGTGGATTCGCAAATCCTGGTGGAGCCGCGCGGGCGCGCCAACTGGCGGGAATGGGAACTCGAACTCGTCGACGGTCCCAAGCGGCTCCTCAAGGCCGCGGACAAGCTCCTGGCGGCGACGGGCCACCGCCCGGCAGCGTTGCCATCCAAACTAGCCCGCGGGCTGGGCGCCCTGTATCCACCTGACCGTGTCCCGGTTCCCGGTCCCCGCCGGAACGGACCCGCCTCGGCGCTACTCGTGTCCTACATGAGTCAACAGATCGAGGCCCTGAAAACACAGGACGCGGGAGTCCGGGTAGCCGCCCCGGACGCCGTACATCAGCTCCGGGTGGCCGCGCGCAGGATGCGGTCGGCCCTGGCGACGTTCCGGAACCTCACCGATGCCGGAACGGCCAGGCGGCTCCGGGCGGAACTGCAATGGCTCGCCGGCGCCGTGGGGGCGGCACGGGACTCAGAGGTCATGCGGGCCCGGCTGCTGGAGCTGATCAGGACCGAACCGCCGGAGCTGTTGCTGGGCCCGGTTGCACAGCAGATCGAGGAACACCTCGGTGCCGCCTCCCGCGCGGCCCATGAGGAGGGCCTCGCGGCGCTGGACAGCGGCCGCTACTTTCGTCTCCTGGATTTGCTTGATGATTTCCTCACCGATCCGCCCCTGTCAGAATCTGCCCGGAAGAAAGCCCGTGGCATGGTGGGCCGTCTTGTCACCAGGGAAGGCAATCGCCTCCGGAAAACGGTAGTTGCCCTCGACCTCGACTCCACAGCGACGCCCGCGGACGTCGCCCTTCATGACGTCCGAAAGAGCGCTAAGCGTCTGCGCTATGCGGCAGAAGCGGCGGTTCCGATTTTCGGGAAACAGGCAAGTGTCCTGGCCAGGGCCGCGGAGGACATCCAAGAGATTCTGGGCGAGCACAATGACAGCGCCGTCACGCGGGAGCTGCTGCTCGAGCTAGCGGCCCAGGCACAGGCTGCCGGAGGCAACGCATTCAGCTACGGGCGGCTGCACGCGCTGGAACAGTTACGCGGAGATGAAGCCCGGGTCCGGTTTTTCCGAATATGGCGCAACTCTCCGCCGGGCCCCCTCCACTGGAAGTAGACGCCTGTTGCGCCCGCGGAGTTTCAAGTCCCCACGCCGGAAACGGGCAAGAGCCGCAGTCAAAACATCCGGGCCGGGAATGCATCTACAGCTCAAGCGGATGGCTGTCGTATTCGCGGCGGAGCCTGGTCCGGGCCGCGTGTTCAATCAGGGTCGGTACGTAGATCCTGATCCGGCCGGTGTCCAACGATTCGTATTCATCCCCGACGATGCCGGCGATATGCGTCCGCGGGGCGTCCGGGAAACGGACGGCCAGCCGGTCGACAACCTTGCGGATTGTGGTTTCCTTGTCCGGTTCGCTCACAGGACCAGTGTGCCCTCGGGGATTTTCGACGTCAATCAAAACAGCTCAGATGACGTTGCACACAGTTCCACCGTCACGCCGTAAGGTCTCCCGAGGGGCAACCTGTCATCAGCTCCGGCTTTTGGTCCTGGCCGTCGCCGGCGCCGTCCACGGGTCCTCCGGCCAGGGGTGCCGTGGGTAGCGTCCCCGCATCTCGGCGCGGACCTGCGCGTAGGGCCCGGACCAGAAGGAGGCCAGATCGTCTGTCACTGCCAAAGGCCGTCTGGCCGGCGAGAGCAGATGGAACAGCACCGCAACCCGTCCGCCCACAAGCCGCGGCGTCTGGTCCCAGCCGAAGCACTCCTGCAACTTAACCGCGACGACGGGACGGCCGGCGTCGTCCCCCACGTCCGGATAGTCGATCCGGACCCACGAGCCGCTTGGCACTTCGAGCCGCTCCGGTGCCAGCTCCCCCAGCCTGGCCGCGTCGGGCCACGGCAGCAGCCGCCGCAGCGGATCGGTCAGCTCGATCCCGCTGGTGGCGGCCCCGCCGGCCAGCGCCTCAAGTTCGGGCGCCAGCCATTCGTCCAATCGTGCCAGCAACGCCGGCCCGGAAACGTCCGGCCAGGGGTCGCCGAGTTCCCGGTAGAGCAGGGCGAGCCGGCGGCGCAACGAATCCGCCGCCGTCGACCATCCGATTGTGCCCAGCCCTTCCCTGGCCAGTGCGCGGGCCACCGCCGCTCGTCCTTCCGCCGCGGAGTGCCGCACCGGTGTCGAGGACAACATGATTGCGCCCAGCCGGCGTTCCCGCCGCGCCGCGACCCGGCCCTGGCTGAACCGGGCCTCCACCGTGGTGCTCAGCAGGTGGCGGGCGGCGGCCTCCGCCGTGTCCGGGGTCAGCGGCGCCGCGGAACGGATGACGGCACCGGTCCCTGCCGCGTCGCGGCCCTGGGCCCGTGAGACCTCGGCGACGGCCAGCCACTGGTGCCCGGACAGGGAGCTTCCGGCCGGCAGTCCCGCCCGCGTCCCGGAAGAGAGCAGGTACCGCGGCGGCCCGTCGCCCGGGACCAGGCGCGCCACCCGGTCCGGGAATGCCAGCGCGACGACGAAACCGATCGCCTCCGCTGCGGCAACAGGCGCCGCCGCCGGGACCGGTGCCACGCCGGAGCTCTCCCGACGCGCTATCGTCTCCATCCGCCGGACGTCTTCCGTCCAGCGCCGGGATCCCGGATCCTTGCCGGTCCGCAGCGAGGACAAAAGACGCGCGAGGTCGGCACCGGGGGCACGCTGGTCCCCGGCGACCAAGGCGACGGCCTCCGCCGCGGTGCGGTTGCCCACGGCGGCGGCGCCGTCCAGCAGGGCCCGGGCGAGCCGCGGATCGGCGGGAATCCGGGCCAGGGTCTTGCCCAGGTCCGTTGCGTGGCCGTCCGGTTTCACCGCGCCGAGTTCACGCAGCACTTCAAGAGCTTCCGCCATGGCCGCCCGGGGCGGTGCGTCCGGGAGAGCCAGACCACGGCCGCCGGGTGATCCCCAGCAGGCCAGGATCAGGGCGGCAGCGGTCAGGTCTGCGACCCGAATCTCCGGCGTGCGGTGCGCGGGCGCGGCACCAAAGGTCCGCTGGTCGTAGCAGCGGACCGCCCGCCCGGGTCCCTGGCGGGCGGCCCGGCCGGCGCGTTGTTCGGCGGAGGCCCGGGAACAGGACACGTTCACGAGGCCGGACATGCCGCGGCTGGCGTCGCGCCGCGGCTCGCGGGACAGCCCGGAGTCGACCACCAGCCGGACGCCCGGAACCGTCAGGGAAGATTCGGCGAGCGCGGTGGACACGATGATCCGGGCGTTCCCGCCGGGTTCCCGCCCGGAGACGGCGCGGTCCTGCTCCGCCGGGCCGATCTGACCGTGCAGCTCCAGCACGTCCGCGCCGACCCTGCCGCGCAGGCGGGCGGCCACGTAGGACACTTCCCACGCCCCCGGCACGAATACCAGGGCATCGATATCCCCGCTGCCGGCGAGCGCTTCTGAATGGGCGGCCGCGGCAGTATCCGCCACATGGTCAAGGAAGGCGCGGGTCACTCCCCGTTCATCGAGCCGCGGCACGGCAGCGGGCGCCCATTCGATGTCCAGGGGATACAGCGCGGACGGGCAGTCGACGACGGGCGCCGGCCCGCCGCCGTCGTGGTCCCCTATCAAAGCGGCGAAGCGGGGCGCGTTCAGGGTGGCGGACATGGCGACGAGCGTGAGGTCACCGCGCAGCTGGCGGACCTCCCCGAGCATGCCCAGCAGCAGGTCGGTCTCCAGCCCGCGCTCGTGGACCTCGTCGATGATCACTGCCTCGGTTGCCCCCAGGCCGGGGTCCGCGAGCAGGCGGCGGAGCAGGATCCCCGGGGTGACGAACTCAATCAGGGTGCCCGGGCCCGTATGACGTTCCCCGCGGACCGTGTAACCGACGCGGTCCCCGAGCGGGCTTCCGTCCAGCGCGGCCAAGCGCCGGGCGGCCGAGCGGGCGGCAACCCGCCGCGGCTGGGTCACCACGACGCGGGAGCCCTTGCCCCGTGCGGCGGTCCCGGACGCGATGTTGGCGAGCAGCGGCGGCACCAGCGTGGTCTTGCCCGTGCCCGGAGGTGCCTGCACCACGGCCGTAGCCGAGGGCCCTCCCGCCCGCAGCGCGGCGGCGAGCTCCCCCAGCGATTCCGCGAAGGCCAGACCGGTGCCGATGGCGGCCATATCGAAGCGTCCGTGGGCGGCGGCGGGATCCGGGCGGACGGGCGGAGAAGTCACCCGTCCATTGTGCCTTCAAAGCCCGGCCCGTAGCTCTCTCCCGTTCCTTGCTTTGCCCGTTCCGTTACGGGCATCAGACACAAAGCTGGAGCGCATGGGGCGTGCCGTATAGTCATCGGAAGGTCAGGAAGCGGCCATGGAAGACCACCGCGGAGCCACCATGCCGAACCAACCGCATCGTTCTTTGTCCCGCAGCGGAACTGTGAAAGCATCCGGCCCGGCCGGGTTCCAGCGTCCTGACCATTCGGTCCCGTCGGCCCTAACTCTCGATAGCGGGCGCAGCTCCCCGCCGGGTACCTTCGAATTGGTCCGCGCCGACGGCGGGGTCCTGATTCGGCTTCTCGACGGAGCCGGGGCTTTGCTGGCCTTCTCCGGGACGTATGCAGACATTGCCGCCGCCGTAGAAGGTGTCGAGACCATGCGGGAATGCGCCGCAACGTCCCACATCTCCGACCGGACAGCCCCGGCTCCGGAGCCCGCCGCAACCGCCGGCGGGACGGCAGCGCCGTGACGGCGCCGGCACGGCACACGCCGCCCCCGTGAGCCCCCGCAATGCCGGTGTGAGCAGAGTGCGGCAAAGAAGGCGTTGCCAGAGGACTCTGGGCCACCGGGTGCAGGCCCGGCTGCCGATCACCATTGGGGGTGACCGGGAGCCGCGCTACGGCCACGCCGGAGAAGAGTTCGCACCCGGCGTTCGGGAGCCGCCCGGATGAGACCGAAGACGGGCGGCCCGCACGTCAGTGGGAGAATACCGCTGTGAACGAAGTTGATCTCGATGTGCGCTGGTATGCAGGCGCGCGCTCCTACCGGGGCAACACTGTGCCACCGATACAGGTCCATGCGGCCACGGAGAACACCATCATTCTCCGGCAGAGCATCGCGGACAGTTTCGAAGCGCCCTTCCTCTACCTGATGTTCGGCGCGGACCGCGCCCTGCTTCTTGACACCGGCGCGACGGCGGACTCCGGGATTTTCCCGCTCCGAGAGACCGTCGACGATCTGCTCGACGGGTGGCTCCGCCAGCATCCCAAAGCGGGCTACGAACTCGTCGTCGCCCACTCGCACGCACACGGTGACCACGTCGCGGCGGACGGGCAGTTCGCGGACAGGGCCCTCACCCGAGTAGTCGGGCACACCGCTGGCGACGTTGCCGGGTTCTTCGGCGTTGACGACTGGCCACGCGGTGCGGCGCTGTTTGACCTCGGCGGACGGGTGCTCGAGGTGATCCCGACACCGGGCCACCATCCCTCGGCCATCGCCATCTACGATCAGTCCACCGGCCTGCTTCTGACAGGAGACACCGTCTATCCCGGCCGCCTCTATGTGCAGGACTTCCCGGCCTTTCAGGAGTCGCTTCGGACCCTCTGCGAAATCGTTTCGGCGCATCCGGTGACAGCGGTTCTTGGCGCCCATATAGAAATGTCGGCACAGCCGGGCCGGGACTTTCCGCTCGGCTCGACCTGGCACCCGGGCGAGGCTCCCCTTCCACTGACAGCCCTGGACCTGCAAACAATCAGCGACGCGGCAACCGCGGCGGCCAGCCGCCGCGGGGCTCACCGGTACCGGAACTTCATCATCTGGAACGGGCCGTGCCGCTGGGAAACCGCGGTCCAGTTCGGCCGGCTCCTCCTGTTCCGTGTCTTTGGGCGGTAACAAGCTGCCGCCGCAAGCCGGTACGCCCCGGTAAGACCGGCACGGGGTCTTCGCAGTTAGCTGCCCGGCGTCACAACATCTTCCAGCGTTGACCTGTCGAAAAATCGGACCTCGCCCGTTGCCTCGAAGAACACCGGTACAACGGAAGTGTTCGGATCCTTCGAGGTTTCGTAGATCTCGGGCGCACTTCCGTGTTTTCGCGCAATGGTCCCGATCAGATCGGTGCCGCGAACCCGGACGGTTCGATATTTGTAGCTCATAGGGACCCCTTCGTCAGATAGGGTAACCCTACTCCTGGGGCTGTGACGGGATTGGATGGCCCCGGCAGGAGACTACCCGGATGGCGGGCAGCCTACCGGAGGCTCTGTCCAGCAGGTACAACAACAGCTATCTTGGGAGAACCACGAAGCACACAGTGAGGGTCCGCGAAGTGAAGAAGGCAGAGCATGCCGCGCTGACCACCGACGACCGTCCGGGGTTCGTCTCGCTGCGCCAGGTGACAACGAACTTCGGCGGCTACGAGTTCAACCTTGAGCTGGCGGACGGGACCAAGGTTCCGGTCTCGCTTGAAAAATTCCGGGGCCGGGATCTCGACTCTACGCATCTGGCCATCGACGTCGAACCGACGCGGGAGAACGATATGGATGGTGCGGACTTCCAAGCCAGGGCCGAGGCCCGCCACGGCACGCCGCACGCAGGGGCCCCGCCGCCCCGGACCTGCCCGAGTACCGCGCCGGCCTGATCATCGAGGGCCTCGCGCGCTGCATCGCCATGGTGATGATCTGGAACGACCTCGTCTGCGGGGGACCGCGAGGCTGCGGCGGTCCTGGTGGCCATCAACTCCGTCTTCCAGGTTGTTGCCTTCGGGACCCTCGGCTGGTTCTACCTGCAGCTGCCTCCCGCCTGGCTGGGCCTGCCCACCACCAGCGCCGATTTCTCCTTCTGGTCCATCACCTCCTCTGTGCTGGTGTTTCTGGCCATTCCGCTGCTGGCCGGCTTCCTCACCCGCACCATCGGCGAAACAGCGAAGGGACGCCACTGGTACGAGGGCGCCCCTGCCGAAGCTACGTCGAGCGTGCCTCGGACGTCGTCATCGCCATGGGCGGCGGTGACTCCTGCCCGATCCACCCCGGCAAGCGCTCCCAGGAGCTGGAGCTCCCGGATCTCAGCCCGGCGCCGGCTCCCGGGAACTCACGGATTCCGGAATGACCCGGCACGGACGCCTGAGGGGAGCGCTGGGAGAGGGAATGGGATCGCAGTTGGGGTTGGTACGACGTGAGGGCGACGCACGAGGCTCCAGTCTCGCAGGATGAAATGCGGAAGATTTCGCTACCAGGGCCGGGCCTCCACCCCATGGTCCCGCCGTTCCAGGCCGACGGGTACGGGACGGATTTGATCAGGAGGCCTTCAGCTCCCGGGGATGCGCTCCCATCGAGCACCCAGATCCGTGCAAGGCTGGTTGCATGGATCTGGAGGTGTCGCCCGCGCTCGTGATTCCAGCGTCGGAACTCGGCTGGCGGTTCTCGCGTTCGTCCGGGCCTGGCGGTCAACACGTCAACACCTCGGACAGCCGCGTCGAACTCTCATGGAACATCGCCGGCTCGGCGGTGCTTTCGGAGGGCCAACGGCTGATGCTGCTCACGCGTCTGGGACGACGGCTCATCGCCGGTGTGATCACCGTGACCGCCTCCGAGCGGCGCTCTCAGCTCCGCAATCGCGAGATCGCCCTGGCCAAGCTCGCCGACCTTGTGGCAGAGGGTCTTGCTCCCGACACTGCCCGCCGCCGGGCGACCAAGCCCACCCGGGGTTCGAATCGTCGGCGCCTCGCCGCAAAGGAACAGCGGGCGGCAACGAAGCTGCAGCGAAGGCGGCCGTCCGCCGAGTAGCACCGTCAGCCAAGAACTATCAGCCGCGGGGCCCCGGGAGCGGGCAGAATGCCACCTGTTCGGTACCGGGGACAGCAGGCCGGCGACCATTGCGGGGAAAGCAATCGGGCGCCGTTCTCAGGCGCCCCTTGAATGCGCCCGTTGCAGCCGCCCCTTCTCCAAAGATGGCCGGTACGGGACCGTCGTCCAGGCCTTCTTTGGCGAACCGGTGGCATGGAGGCCGCCCCGCCTGCCACCGAGACCGGAAGGATTTGCCGGCCCGCCACGACGGAACCCCGCCGCGCCGCACGCCACGCCGGAGACCTTACCCGTGGTGGGGCCAAAACAAACGACGGCCCCGGGACCACATCAACGTACTGTTCCCACTCCCGGGTGACGCCGTTCCAGCCCAGTTACCCGGCTCCGGAACCCGTCTCAGCCCCAGGGAACCGCAGGATTGCGCGGGAATCCGCAGGTGCCGGCCGGTGCGCATGGAAGTAACTGGGCGGGAGCGTCGCGCCGGAGACCCTTTCAGCGAACCGGCGATGGGGTCAGGGACGTCGCGCAGCGTCCCAGTCAACAGCGGCATTGCCACGGTCCTTTGCCGGACCCGCCCACGATTTTGCATCAGCCTTGGCGAGCATCATCCCGGGCGGTGTCTTCGGGCGGGGTTGATGCAGGCTCGGGCGGTCCTCAGATCCGCCCGCGGGCTCACGTTTGACCTTCGTGCGCCCCGCGTCGACAACCCGGTGCGCGTTTAACCCGGTAACGGGAACATTGCCCGCACACTGACGCCGTCGTACGTTTCTGCCTCCGCGGTGAGGTCGACAGCGTTGAAGTCGACCGCGGAGTAGTCGATCACCCGGTCCGCGGCTGGCAGGCGCTTCAGCACCACCCGCGTGCGTGCAGAGTCACCATATACCGTACGAACAAAACGCCGGCAGCCCTTGACTGCCTTGAACCGTTTCCCGGTAGGTCCCTGGCCGGCGGCTTCTCAGTCGATCTCACACACCACGAGATGCATGCCATCGGAGGCCCCATATTGGTGGTTCACCCAGGAGTTGTTCGACGACTCGGCCGGCGCGAAGGCTGAACGCCTACCGAGGTCTTCCGGCGACGCGGGCGAAGCAGGACCGCGGACAGACCTGGTCGAAGGCCGGCGAGGACATCCGGGACAAGCGAGCGGCCGCTGCGCTCGCTAGAGTAGGGAGCCGGAGCCCCCGGCGTGGCATAGGGGTTTTATCTTTCCGAGAGGTTTTCGCGCGTTGAGCAACCACCCTGTTCTGGCCCGCCGGTTGACCACATTTGATGCGGTCGTAATCGGCCTCGGGTCGATGATCGGCGCGGGAGTCTTCGCCGCTTTCACCCCGGCTGCCCAGGCCGCCGGGTCCGGACTGCTGATTGGCCTCGTGATTGCCGCCGCGGTGGCATACTGCAATGCCACCGCGTCGGCCCAGCTCGCGGCGCAATACCCGACGTCGGGCGGCAGCTTTGTCTACGGGCGGGAACGGCTAGGCCCGTGGCCGGGCTTCCTGGCCGGGTGGGGCTTCGTCATCGGCAAGACGGCAAGCAGCGCGGCCATGGCCCTGACCTTTGCCGCCTACGCGGCGCCGGCCGGCTGGGAACGGCCGGTCGCCATCGCCTCCGTGGTGCTGCTGGCCGCCGTCAACTACCGCGGCGTGACCCGCACCGCGGCCCTGACCCGGGTCATTGTCGTCGCTGTCCTGGCCGCGCTGGCCATCGTCGTCGCCGCCTCGTGGGCCCCCGGCACTGCCGACCCCCTGCGGCTGGTCGACGGCGGCCTGCTCTCACACGGCTGGTACGGGATCCTGCAGTCCGCCGGGCTGCTCTTCTTCGCCTTCGCCGGCTACGCCCGCATCGCCACTATGGGCGAAGAGGTCATCAATCCACGCACGACGATCCCGCGTGCCATCGTGGTTGCACTGGGCATTGCCGTCGTCGTCTACGCCGTCATCGCGGTGAGCATTCTCTCCGTGCTGGGTCCGGATGGCATCGCAGGGACCCCCGCCCCGCTGGCTGCCGCTGTGTCCGTCGGCTCCTGGGACTGGGCCTCCCCGATCGTCAGGGCCGGCGCCGCGCTGGCAGCACTCGGTGCGCTGTTGGCCTTGATCGCCGGCCTGGGCCGCACCAGCCTGGCAATGGCGAGGGAGGCGGAGCTGCCGCGGTGGCTGGCCGCCGTCCATCCCCGTTTCAAAGTCCCGCACCGTGCGGAGCTGGTCTCGGCGGCAATTATTTGCCTGATAATCAGCGTGGCGGACCTGCGGGAAGCCATCGGTTTCTCGTCCTTCGGCGTGCTCGTCTACTATTTCATTGCGAACGCTGCCGCTTACACCCAGACCAGGGAACACCGCCGCTATCCCAGGGCCCTGCAGGTAGCCGGCGCCGTGGCCTGCATCGCTTTGGTGGCCACACTGCCCGTGGAAACGGTGATCGCCGGAGTGGGGATGTTCGCGGCCGGCACCCTCTACCGCATCCTGCGCCTGCGTCGGGCGCGCTCGCCTGTTGAGTAGAAACTGCCCTGCAATGATGGGTCCGTGACTATCGCAAGAACGGTGTTGTTGTTCGTGCTGGCCGCCGCCGCCGAAATCGGCGGAGCGTGGCTGGTCTGGCAGTCTGTCCGCGAAGGCAAGGACTGGTGGTGGGCAGGACTGGGGGTCCTCGCCCTGGGCGCCTACGGCTTCGTCGCGACCCTCCAGCCGGACGCACACTTCGGCCGGATTCTCGCAGCCTACGGCGGCGTCTTCGTGGCCGGCTCGCTTGCCTGGGGTATGACCTTTGACGGCTTCCGGCCGGACCGCTGGGACATCGCGGGCTCGGTGATCTGCCTGCTTGGCGTCGCCGTCATTATGTTCGCGCCGCGCGGAACCGGCTGAGTCCGCACCGGCAGGGCCGGCCGTCGCCATCCTCGAAGGTTAGGCGGATCTGGCGCGGCTAACCTTCACATTCGACGCAGTAGACGTGGCCCTGCTTTTCGCGTGCTATTTGGGACCTGTGCCGGACCAGAAAACACGAGAAGCATGTGAATTCATCGTCCGCCTGCGGGATAACCTCAACGATCAGTTCCTCGGCGACGAATTCTCCGCCGGGGACGATCGAGTCGTCCAACGAATCAGTTTCGTCCAAATCACGCACGACGCTGCGGGCATCCGGCGCGTTCGCAGATTGCAGCGCCTCCAGGGAACTAGCCTGAGACTCCTTGACATCGGAACGTACTTCGTCGTAATCGGTTGCCACCTAAGTGATTCTCTTTCTTTGGCGTGCTTGTCTGATGGAAATGTAACCCCTGGAAGCGCTCCGGTATTCCCTTGGAACGGGTTCCCGGCTACCGAGCGGCCGCATCCTCAATTCCGGGCCGATCCGCTAAACGATACTACCCGCCCCGGAATCCATGCAGACGATTCTTGCCCTTTCAGCTCCAAAGCCCGCTAAAGTTGTTACATTCGCTGGATATAAGGCAACACTGATTGGATCGGCTAGCCCGGGGTTTTCATGAGGGTGGGGCCTGTAGGGTGTGTTTAATCTACGAAAGGTGCTTCTGAGCTGGGAAAATAGTGTTGTTGACGCACTGTTCCACCGGCCGAAAGAAGCACCTTTCTGATGTTCAAGATTACCGGAGTTTTTCCTTCCCTTCCTGTCGCCACGACGGAGCAGTCGCTTGTCTCCCTTGCCGGGCTGAACGTGGTGACGTCCTTTGTTGACGCGCTCGGGTTCCGGGACTTGTGCGAGGACCGTTTGGGCCAGTTCGTCCCGTCCGGGGCCCGGCATCGTCCCGGCAGGATCCTGGGCTCGTTGGCGGTCATGCTCGCCGGCGGCGGGGAACACGTCTCTGATCTGGACATCCTGCGGACCGGGGCCGGTGTCTTCGGGAAGGTTGCCTCGAACGCGACGGTCTCGCGGTTCTTTGAGCGGACCGTGGCCAACCCGGATCTCTTCGGCTACGGCTTCGCCACGTTGACTCGGGAGCTGCGCTCCCGGGCCTGGGCAGCTGCCGGGGACCGCAACCCGGCACTGAAGGCCACCGCCCTGGACCCGCTCATCATTGATCTGGACGCCACCCTCGTGACGTCCCACAGCGACAAGGAACAGGCTCTCGGCACTTACAAGGGCGGGTATG
>NZ_JBWZCH010000010.1:0-133934 GCF_059383435.1 Pseudarthrobacter sp. HLT1-7
CCGCCCTGACCCGGCACGCCGATTCACTGCGCGCCGCCGGGGACCCCCGGTCCCGCGGCCAGCTCATGGCCGACGGCCTCCTCGAACGGACTACCGGCACCCCCGGCGGGATCACCGGAATCGAACTCCAGCTCATCATGACCGACCGCACCCTCCTCCAGAGCGACTCCGAACCCGCACGCCTCCCCGGCTACGGCATCGTCCCCGCCGGCTGGGCACGAAACATCCTCACCCACACCGCCAAAGCCGGGGCCACGGTCAACGATGACGCGGCGTTCAACCTCTTCCTCCGCCGGCTCTACACCGCCCCCGGCAGCGGGGACCTGATCGGCATGGACTCCCGCGTCCGGCTCTTCCCACCCGGGCTCCGCCGCTTCATCCAGGCCCGCGACGACACCTGCCGCACCCCCTACTGCGACGCCCCCATCCGCCACTACGACCACATCATCCCCTGGCACCACGGCGGCACCACCACCCGGACCAACGGCGCAGGACTCTGCGAAGCCTGCAACCACACCAAAGAAAACCCCGGCTGGACCGCCAAACCCCGACCCGGGCCCGACGCCGCCTCCCACCACAGGCACACCATCGACCTCACCACCCCCACCGGCCACACCTACCACTCCACCGCACCACCACTCCCAGGAACACCACTCCCGGGAATGAAGCCGCCGGGAACGACGCTGCCGGAATCAGGTCTGAGCCGGACGAAGGTGCGGGGAACGAAGCTGCGGAGATCAGGTCTGAGCCGGACGTCACCGGACCCACCCCCGCCTCACCGCCGCCGGGCCAAGATCCTCCGGAGCGCCAAGCCGCCGCCGCCAACAACAACGCGGGCAGTCACATACGGCCCATCCGACAGGGCATAACGGGCCGTATGTGATCCCCGCGTTGCAGTCAGAAGCGGGTCAGCGCGCCGCCGCGCCGCCGTCGTGACCCCGCGTTGCAGTCAGAACCTTGTCCTCGCGCCGCCACCCTGCCGCCGCCACCCTGCTGCCGTCGTGCGGGTCCGGAAGCAAGAAATCGCCGCCGTCGAACGCCTCAGGACGCAGGAAGCCGCCCGCCGATCAAAGTGATCAGCGGGCGGCTTGGAAAATCGGCGCGGGGAGCCTGTGGCTGTCAGCGCGCAGTGGCCCCGGCGACCCCCGCCGGTTCTGTTGCGGAGCCTGCACCCGTCGTCGTCCCCGGTTTGCGGAGCTTGGCGCCTTCGACGTCCACGTCCGGCAGGAGGCGGTCCAGCCAGCGCGGGAGCCACCAGGCCTTCTCGCCGAGCAGGTACATCACGGCCGGAACGATCGTCATCCGCACCACAAACGCGTCGATCAGCACGCCGAAGGCCATCGCGAAGCCCAGCGGCCGGACCATGTTCAGGTGCGAGAAGATGAAGCCCGAGAACACGCTGACCATGATGATCGCTGCCGCGGTGACCACCGCGGAGGCGTGGCTGAAGCCGGAGCGGACCGCGTGCTTGGCCGGTTCGCCGTGCATATACGCCTCACGCATGCCGGAGGCGATGAACACCTGGTAGTCCATGGCCAGGCCGAACAGCACACCGATCAGGATGATCGGCAGGAAGCTCAGCACGGCCCCCGGGTTTTCGACGCCGAAGATGGCCCCGAGCCAGCCCCACTGGTAGACCGCGACGACGGCGCCGAACGCGGCGGCGAGTGACAGCAGGAAGCCGCCGGTCGCCAGCAGCGGCACCCAGATGGAGCGGAACACGAGCAGCAGCAGGATCAGGGAGAGCCCCACCACAATCGCCAGGTACGGCGGCAGGGCGTCGCCGAGCTTGGTGGAGACGTCCACGTTGCCGGCAGTCTGGCCGGTGAGGCCGATGCTGACCCCGGTGGTGTCCTTGATCTGGCCCTTTTCGGCGCGCAGTTCGGAGACCACCTGGACGGTGCTGGCACTCGCGGGGCCTTCTTTCGGGATGACCTGGAACACCGCGGTGCGGCGGTCCGCGCTCACGGCCAGCGGGACGGCGGTGGCGACGTTCTTGGTGTCCCGGAGAATGTCGGCGACGTCGAGCTGTTTGGCCTGGGCCCCGGCTTCGCTGAGGCCGGACGGGAGGTCCCCGACCACTATGATCGGTCCGGTCATGCCCTCGCCGAAGCTGCGCTTCGTGACGTCGTACGCCTTGAAGGCCTGCGAGGCGACCGGCTCGGAGCTGGCGTCCGGCAGTGCGAGCCGGAGCTGGCTGGCGGGCAGCGCCACGATGCCGAGTAATAGGACGCCGGCCAGCAGGGCCAGGACGGGGTGTCGCGTGACGAGTCCGCCCCAGCCGTGGCTGCCGCGGTACTCGTCCTTGGCCCGGTCCTCGGTCTCGTGGCCGGGGGCTGCGTTGTGCTTTTCGGCCTTGGCCCAGGCCCGTTTGGAGATGAGCCTCCGGCCCATGAGGGACAGGACAGCGGGCGTCAAAGTCAGGGCGACGACGACGGCGACAGCCACCGTGGCGGCCGCCGACAGGCCCATCACGGCCAGGAACGGCAGCCCCGGGACCACCAGGGCAGCCAGGGCGATGATGACGGTCAGGCCGGCGAAGAGCACGGCATTGCCGGAGGTGCCGGTGGCCAGCGCCACGGACTCCTCGGGATCCATGCCGCTGAGCAGTTGGCCGCGGTGCCGGTTGACAATGAACAACGAGTAGTCGATTCCGACCGCCAGGCCGAGCATCAGCGCCAGCATCGGGGAGATGGAGCTCATGTCGACGGCGCCGCTGAGGGCAAAGGTGCCGCCGACGCCGACGGCCACGCCGACGATTGCCATCAGCAGGGGAAGCCCGGCGGCGATCAGGGTGCCGAGCATGATGATCAGGACCAGGGCTGCGACGGCGATGCCGATGATCTCGGCGGCGCCGAAGAGCTCGGAAATGTCCTCACTGATCTCCTTGCTGGGCAGGGCAGTGACGTTCGCGGAAGAGACTTCCTTGACGATGTCCTGGACTTCCTGGCGGACTGCGGGTTCGAGGCCGTTGATGGAGGTCTTGAACTGGACCTGCGCGATTGCGGCCTTACCGTCCTCGGAGACAAAACGCAGCCCCGTCGAGGCCTCCAGCTGGCGCTTGCTGAGGGCCATTTTCGTGGCGCCGGCCGCGAGGTCCCGGGTGCCGGCGTCGAGCTTTGCCTGACCTTCGGCGAGGGCGGCCTTCTGCTGGCCGAGCTGAGCGTCGATGGCGGCGGGCGGCATCCCGGCGTCGGTCATCTGCTGTTCCGCGGCGGTCAGCCGGGCCTTGCCGGCCGCAAGCTCCGCGGCCGACTGGTCCAGCCGGGCCTTGCCAGCGGCTGCCTGCTGTTCACCGGCGGCAAGATCCGTGGCGGCCTTGTCCAGGCGGGCCTGGGTTTCGAAGGGGTCAACCGTTCCCTGCACGTCCGGGAGGGCCTTGAGCTTGGCCAGGGCGGCGGACACGGCGTCCCTGCCGGCCTGGCTGAACTGGGCGTCGTCGGCTTCAAAGACAACGCTCGCGGAGCCGCCGGAGGATGAAGGAAGCTCCTTCTTGAGCTTGTCCGCCATCTGCTGGGTCTCGGTGCCCGGGATCTGGAAGTTGTTGGAGAGTGTGCCGTGGAAGGCCGCTGCCGCGCCGCCGACGGCCACCATAACGGCGAGCCACAGGGAAATCACCAGCCAGCGGTGTCGATAAGAGAATTTGCCGAGGCGGTAGAGCATCAGTGCCATGTCAGTGCCGTTCTGGGGAAGTAGTGGCCGGGGTGGCCGGAGTGGCGTCGGGGCTGGCGAAACCGGAGCCGAGGAGACTCATGGAATCGATGAGGAGTTGGCGTAGGGTGGCGAGGGAGCCGGCGGTGAGGTCGCCGCCGCAGCGGGCCAGCCAGAGATCCATGGCGGCCCGCCCGCACGCGATGACGGAGCCGGCCAGGGCGCGGAGGTAAAGTTCATCGATTTCCGTGCCGGGCGCGAAGCGTTCGCGGGCGGCCTCGATGATCTGTTCGGTGCAGTGGTCCCACGCCTCCAGCTCGGAGCGGCCCAGCTGGGGGTTGGCCTGGCCCAGGCTGTACAGTTCGGCGATCGGGGCCACAGCCATCGGGTCGGCGAGTTCAATGAGAGCCGCCCGGGCGGATTCCATAAACGATTCGCCGGCCGGGCGCAGCCGGAACTGCTGCAGCGCGTTGTCCAGGAAACCGTGGGTCACCGAGGCGATGGCTGCTTCGGTGCTGCCGAAGTAGTTGAAGAAGGTGCGGCGGGAAATGCCGGCGGCGTCGGCGATGTCCTCGACCGTGAAGTTGCCGGGTCCGTTGGACCGGAGAAGAGTTAGGGCCGCGTCTGTGATGGCCTCGCGGGTGGCCGCCTTGTTCAGCTCACGGCGCGACGGTCCCTCGGGCAGGGCAGCGGGCAGGGCACCGGGCGGGATATTGAACGGTGCCCCGGACGGCACGTCGGAGACCGGGGGCGCGGATGCGCGGGGGGATGAGGAGATGGGCACGTAATTACACTACGTGCATATTTGCACACAGGGCAACTTTTCCGCCGGGGTAAAAACTGAGGGCACACGCCGAGGGCAGACGCTGATACTGAGCGCCGGAGGGAAAGCGCCGGATACTAAGCGCCGGAGGGAAACTGCCGCGAGCAGACGCGGAGGGCAGATCAGGACGGCGGATCCGGCCGCAGATCAGCCTTTGCCTGGTCCGCCCCTGGCCCCGGACCGCGGCCGGAACCTGTGCCCGCCGCGGACTTCGTCAGGAAAACGGACTGTCCGGTGGCGCCCGGTTGGTTTTCCGCGAGCGGGATGACGAAGACGGCCGTGCCGTAAGCACAGACCTCGGTCCAGGTGGTCCCCAGCTGCGAGCTGTCGAAGCGCATGGCAACTATGGCATTGGCCCCCCGCTGCTCCGCCTCGGTGACCATCCGGGCCATGACCTGTTGCCTGCTCTCATAGAGCATGCGGGTCATCTCCGGCAGTTCCCCGCCGCCGATCGAACGGAAGCCGGCCATCACCTGCCCGCCGATGTCCCGGGCGCGGACAGTAAGCCCCATCACCTCGCCGAAAACGGCGTCGATCCGGTGGCCGGGGATGTCGTTGGAGGTCACGATCAGCATGACCCGAGCCTACCCACTCTCCGGCCCGCTGGGCCGAACACCATGCGGTAAATTGCAGCCCGTGAATCCGCCCGGAACCAGCCGGAAACCCGCCGGGAATCCGCCCGGAATCCGCCCGGAACCTTTCACAGGAAGATGAAAGGTTCCCAACAGCTCCGCACGAACTCCGCGCAGCAGACTTGGACTACGTCTTGAAAGAGACCAACCACCACGACGGAGCCGTCACGCACGGCAGATCCAGGAGACATCAGATGTCACGTACGAAGAGAATCACGCTCGGCATGTCGGCCGCTGCACTGGCACTTGGCGCCGGCCTTGGGGTCACCGGGATGGCGTCCGCGGCCACCACTCCGAGCCCCAGCCCCAGTTCCATCGCTTCGCCGGACAGCTCCACCGGCGCCACCGGCTCCACACCCGGTGACGGCCAGGGCATGCGCGGCGGCCACGGACATAAGGGCGGGGAGCGCGGCGGCCCCGGCGGCGTGCGAGCCGCCGAGCTGGCCACCAAACTCGGCGTGGACGAGGCCAAGCTGACCGAAGCACTCAAGGCATTCCGCGATGCCAACAAGCCGGCCACCCCGCCGGCTGACGGCACCAGGCCGGACCGTGCAGCCAGGGATGCTGCCCTCGCCAAATCGCTCGCATCCTCGCTGGGCATCGAGGAGTCCAAGGTCACCGCGACTCTTGAGGAACTCCGCACCGCGGCCCAGACGGAACGTGCAGCAGCGCTGAAGACCAGGCTGGACACGGCCGTCGCCGGCGGCACGCTGACCCAGGCGGAGGCCGACGCCGTCACCAAGGCCGTCGAAAAGGGCGTCATCGGCGGAGGCGGACACTAGGCCCCGCTTCATAGCCGACGCAGAAAGAAGTCCCCGGGTGATTTCCCGGGGACTTCTTTCGTGTGGTGCGTCAGGCGGGGGCTATGCCTTGGCGGCGGCCAGTTCGCGGCCTTCCGGCGTCGCTCCGGCAGACGCAGCAGTTGCGGGAGCGGCGGCAGCCGAGGGGTCGACGGCGGTGGTGCCGGCGTCGTCCGCGGTGTCGTCACTGAAAGGGTCACCGGTGCGCGGCGCGTTGTACAGCGACTCGTCCAGGATGCCGTGGCGCTTGGCCACGATGGTGGGGATCAGGGCCTGCCCGGCCACGTTGACCGCAGTGCGGCCCATGTCCAGAATCGGGTCGATGGCCAGCAGGAGGCCGACGCCGGCCAGCGGCAGGCCCAGCGTGGAGAGCGTCAGGGTCAGCATCACGACGGCGCCGGTGGTGCCGGCGGTCGCGGCGGAGCCCAGCACGGAGACGAGGGCAATCAGCAGGTATTGGGTGAAGTCGAGCTGGATGCCGAAGAACTGTGCCACGAAGATGGCCGAGATGGCCGGGTAGATAGCGGCGCAGCCGTCCATCTTGGTGGTGGCCCCCAGCGGCACGGCGAACGAGGCGTAGGCGCGGGGGACGCCGAGGCTGCGCTCGGTTACGCGCTGGGTCAGCGGCAGGGTGCCCACCGAGGAACGGGAGACGAAGGCCAGCTGAACGGCCGGCCAGACACCGGAGAAGTACTGCCTGACGGACAGGCCGTGGGCGCGGACCAGGACCGGGTAGACCACGAACAGCACCAGGGCCAGGCCCACATAGATGGCGAAGGTGAACTTGCCGAGCGAGCCGATGGTGTCCCAGCCGTAGATCGCCACGGCGTTGCCGATCAGGCCGACGGTGCCGAGCGGGGCAATCCGGATGATCCACCAGAGGACCTTCTGGATCACGGCGAGGGCGGAGGCGTTGAGGCTCAGGAACGGCTCGGCGGCCTTGCCCACCTTGAGCGCTGCGATGCCGACGGCGATCGCGATCACCAGGATCTGGAGCACGTTGAAGCTCACGGCGGTGGTGGCGACGCCCTCGGTGACGGTGGTGGTGGCGCCGAGGCCCAGGAAGTTCTTCGGGAACAGGCCGGTCAGGAAGGCCCACCAGTCGCCGGACTTGCCGGCGTACTTGGCGTCCTGGCTGATGCCGGTGTTGGCGCCGGGCTGCAGCAGCACGCCCAGTCCGATGCCGATCAGGACGGCGATCAACGAGGTGATGGCGAACCAGAGCAGCGTGTTCCAGGCCAGCCGGGCGGCGTTGGAGACCGCGCGGAGGTTGGAGATGGAGCTGACGACGGCGGTGAAGATCAGCGGCACGACGGCGGTCTGCAGCAGGGAGACGTAGCTCGAGCCGATGGTCTGCAGCGTGGCGCCGAGGGCGTTGGGGCTCGCCTTGGTGCTGCCCGTGTACTTGGCCAGCAGGCCGAGTCCCAGGCCAACGATCAGTGCGGCGATGATCTGGAAGCCGAACGAGCCGGCCCACTTGGGCAGCTGGAAGCCGGTCTTCCCGGCGGGTGCGGGGGTGTTTCTCTGAGTGCTTGTCTGAGTGCTCACCAGAACACGCTAGGACCGGGCCGCCTAGCACGACGAACGGATGTTGAGAAATGTTACGCAATCCCAATTTGGTGCCGTCCGCGGAATCCCGGGATATACGCCGGAAGACTACCCGTTTGTGAAGTTATTCCAGCCCCCGGTGTGGCGATTGTCTCTTGAGGCGAGGGCCTCCGGGACGGCGGCCCGGGGGGAGCCCGCCGAGGTGAGACTTCGCGCCCATGTGCCGGGGCATTATGGGCGCGAAGTCTCACCTCGGCGGGGATGGCTGCTCCCGGGAACCGCACTACTCCAGCAGCGCCCGCTTGAGCGTGTCGAGGCCCACGGAGCCGATGTTGAGGGCCTTGGTGTGGAAGGCCTTGAGGTCGAAGCCGGGGCGGGATTCGAGCTCGGCGCGGATCTGCTCCCAGAGCCGCTGGCCCACCTTGTACGACGGCGCCTGGCCCGGCCAGCCGAGGTAACGGGTGAACTCGAATTTGAGCTGGCCTTCGCTGATCGCGAGGTTCTGCTTCAGGAACTCGTAGCCCTTGTCCGGGGTCCAGGTGCCGGTGCCCCAGCGCCCGGGCACCGCCAACTCCAGGTGGACGCCGATGTCGAACACCACGCGGGCAGCCCGCATCCGTTGCATGTCCAGCATGCCCATGTGGTCACCCGGGTCCTTGAGGTAGCCCAGTTCCTGCATGAGCTTCTCCGCGTAAAGCGCCCAGCCTTCGCCGTGCCCGGACGTCCAGCAGGCGTTGCGGCGCCAGTTGTTGAGCAGTTCGCGGCGGTAGGTGGCGGTGGCGACCTGCAGGTGGTGGCCGGGGACCCCCTCGTGGAATACCGTGGTGGTCTCGGACCAGGTGGTGAAGGTGTCCTCGCCCGGCGGCACGGACCACCACATGCGGCCTGGCCGGCTGAAGTCGTCCGAGGGGCCGGTGTAGTAGATGCCGCCTTCCTGGGTGGGGGCAATCTTGCACTCCAGCGTCTTCATCACATCCGGGATGTCGAAGTGCACCCCGGCCAGCTCGGCCACAGCCTTGTCGGAGAGCTGCTGCATCCATGCCCGGAGGGCGTCGGTGCCCTTGAGCTGGCGGGCGGGATCGCTGTTCAGGATCTCCTTGGCTTCCTCCACCGAAGCGCCGGGACGGATCTCGCCGGCCACGCGCTCCTGCTCGGCGATCAGGCGGTCCAGTTCCTGCACGCCCCAGGCATAGGTTTCCTCAAGGTCCACCGTGGCGCCGAGGAAGTCGCGCGAGGCCAGCGCGTAGCGCTCGCGGCCCACGGCGTCCTTTTCCGGGGCAGCCGGCAGCAGCTCGGACTCCAGGAAGCCGGCGAGCCGGGAGTACGCGACCCGGGCGGCGGCAGCACCGGCGTCGAGCCTGGACTGCACCTCCGCCGGAAGCGGCCCGTCGTCGGTTTTTGCCTCGGCGGCCAGTTTCGCGAAGAAGCCGTCGTCCGCGGCGTGGTTGGTGGCCTGTTCGATCACGATCGACACCTGGCGGGCCGCGGCAATCCGGCCGTCCTTACTGGCCGAACGCAGCGACTCGATGTAGCCGTCGAGCGCGGACTGGACGTTCCGCGCGCGGCCCGCGATGTGGTCCCACTGCCCGGCGGTGTCCGTCGGCATGAGGTCGAAGATCGCGCGGATCTCCTGGGCGGGGGAGGCAATGTTGTTCAGCTGGGCCGCGTCCCAGCCCGATCCGTGGATTTCCAGCTGCAGGCCCAGGCGTTCGCGCATGGCGTCGAGGGTGACGGCGTCGACGTCGTCCACCGGCTCCAGCCCGTCCAGCGTGGCCAGTGCCCCGCGCGCGGCGACGGCGAATTCCTCGAGCCCGGCGGGGGAGAAGTCCTGGTATTCGGTTTCGTGGCCGGGGAGCCCCAGCTCGGTGGCGAAGCTCGGATTGAGCCGGATCAGGGTGTCCGTGTAGGCATCGGCGACCGCGTCGATGGCCGTCTTCGGGCGCACAGGGGCAGTATCTTCAGTGGTTTCGGTAGTCACCCGAAAAAGACTAGCCGGGCGGCGCCGGATATGAAAGGGTTACTGAACTTTTCCCGCGGGACCCTTCGGGCGCCGTGAAACTTAGCCGCGGCTGCGCTTCCACGAGCCGGGGCCGGGCTTCGGCGCCAGCTGCAGTTGCTGCCGCCGGATCCAGTGCCGCGCGCCCGGCTTCTGGGGACTGGCGGGTTCGTCGCTGCCCAGGGCGAGGACGACGGCGGTCAGCGCCGCCAGTTCCTCCGCCGTCGGTTCGCCCTTGACGACAGAGAGCAGGATTTCGCCGGACGGCGCGGCCGGCTCCGCCCCAGATTCCTCCGCCGGTGCGGTGGGGATCACAGCGGGATGTTCCCGTGCTTCTTGGCGGGCAGGCTGGCGCGCTTGTCGCGCAGGGCGCGCAGGCCCTTGATGATCTGCACCCGGGTCTCGGACGGGGCAATAACCGCATCCACGTAACCGAGCTGGGCGGCCTGGTACGGGTTGAGGAGCTCATCCTCGTACTGCCGGATGACCTCGGAGCGCTTCGCCTCGACGTCGCCGCCGGACTCCGCCACCGCGGCGAGTTCGCGGCGGTACAGGATATTGACCGCGCCCTGGGCACCCATGACGCCGATCTGCGCGGTGGGCCAGGCCAGGTTGAGGTCGGCGCCGAGCTTTTTGGAGCCCATCACGATGTACGCTCCGCCATAGGCCTTGCGGGTGATGACAGTCAGCTTCGGCACGGTGGCCTCGGCATAGGCGTAAAGCAGCTTCGCGCCGCGTCGGATGATGCCCTGGAACTCCTGGTCCTTGCCCGGCAGGAAACCCGGCACGTCCACCAGCGTGATGATGGGGACGTTGAAGGCGTCGCAGTGCCGCACGAAGCGGGCGGCCTTTTCCGACGCGGCGATGTCCAGGGTGCCGGCGAACTGGATCGGCTGGTTGGCCACGATGCCCACGGTGTGCCCCTCGATCCGGCCGTAGCCGATCATCACGTTCGGGGCATAGAGGGACTGCATCTCAAGGAAGTGGGCGTCGTCCACGATCTGCCCGATGACCTTGCGCATGTCGTAGGGCTGGTTGGCGGAGTCCGGGATCAGCGTGTCCAGGGCGAGGTCGTCGTCGTCGAGCTCCATGTTCTGGGTGTGCTCCAGCACCGGTGCCTCGGCGAGGTTGTTTGAGGGCAGGAAGTCGAGCAGTTCGCGGACGAACTCGATCGCGTCGGCTTCGTCGGAGGCAAGGTAGGTGGAGGTTCCCGTGTTCGCGTTGTGCTGGCGGGCGCCGCCAAGGGTCTCCATGTCCACGTCCTCGCCCGTGACGGTTTTGATGACGTCCGGGCCGGTAATGAACATGTGCGAGGTCTTGTCCACCATGACCACGTAGTCGGTCAGGGCGGGGGAGTACGCCGCGCCGCCGGCGGAGGGGCCCATGATGAGGGAGATCTGCGGGACCACTCCGGAAGCGTGGACGTTGTTGCGGAAGATATCCGCGAACATCGCGAGCGAGGCCACGCCTTCCTGGATGCGGGCGCCGCCGCCGTCGAGGATGCCCACCACGGGGCAGCCGTTGCGCAGCGCGAATTCCTGGACCTTGACAATCTTCTCGCCGTTGACCTGGCTCAGCGAGCCGCCGTAAACGGAGAAGTCCTGGCTGTAGACGGCCACCGGGCGGCCGTCGACGGTGCCGTAGCCGGAGACCAGGCCGTCGCCGAGCGGCTTCTTCTTCTCCATCCCAAACGCGGTGGAGCGGTGCACGGCCAGCGCGTCGAATTCGACGAAGGAGCCGGCATCCAGCAGCAGGCCGATGCGCTCGCGGGCCGTGTTCTTGCCGCGTGCATGCTGCTTCTCGATCGCTTCCGGGCCGGAGGGCTGCTCAGCACGGGCCTGGCGGTCGCGGAAGTCTGCAATCTTTCCCGCAGTCGTGGTCAGATCGTGGCTCATCAAGTGTCTCCGGCTCTGTCGCTGATTGTCCTGGCGCTGGTACTTCTGAGGTTCGCTGGCCCTGTCCCGCGTGGCGGTTTAGCTGGATTCCACAAAAGCAAGGCCTTGATGGCAAGTCTAATGACGCTATTGGCCCATACCGCTGTAGAAAACCTACAATATTCGCGCCGAGTCTCGCCGTGAACGTGATGGGCGGAAGTGTAGTTCGGTGGTGCTAGCTTGTGTGCAGAGTGGCGGCGTAGTCCGTGCGGTGGGTGGCGGCGCGTCGGCGGCGGGAAATGTTACTCGCCGGTAACATAAGTCCGCTAGAGTGTCCCCATGACTTCGAGCAATGATGCTTCGGGCACCGCCCGTTCCTCCCAGCAACCAGGGCCGTACCAGGCCGCCGGTTCCCTCCAGGGCCGCACCATCCTCATCTCCGGGGGAAGCCGCGGGATCGGACTGGCGATTGCCACCCGGGCCGCGCGCGACGGCGCCAATATCGTCCTGATGGCCAAGACCGGCCAGCCGCACGCCAAGCTGGAAGGCACGGTCTACTCCGCCGCCGAGCAGATTGAGGCGGCCGGCGGCCAGGCACTGCCGCTGGTAGGGGATGTGCGCAACGACGACGACGTGGCCGGCGCGGTTGCCGCCGCGATGGAACGCTTCGGCGGGATCGACATCGTCATCAACAATGCCTCCGCGATCGACCTGTCCACGACGGACGCAGTGGACATGAAACGCTACGACCTGATGCAGGACATCAACGTCCGCGGCACCTTCCTGCTCTCCAAGCTCGCCCTGCCGGCACTGCGTGAATCCGACGCCGGTCAGATCCTGACACTGTCCCCGCCGCTGAACCTGGACCCCAAATGGGCCGGCCTGCACCTGGCATACACCATGGCCAAATACGGCATGAGCCTGACCACCCTTGGCCTCGCCGAGGAACTCAAGGTCGACGGCATCAACGTCAACTCGCTGTGGCCCTGCACCCTGGTCAACACGGCAGCCATCCGCAACATGCCGGGCGGGAACATGATGGTCAAGGGCGCCCGCGGCCCCCAGATCATGGCGGACGCCGCGCATGCCGTGCTGACCGCCAGCAACGCGATCCCCGAATCGGGCAGCTGGAGCGGAAACTTCTACACAGACGAGCAGGTCCTGGCCGCGGCCGGCGTCACCGACTTCACCCCCTACAGCCTGGGCGCCCCGGAGAACCGGCTGGTGCCTGACATTTTCCTCTGAGTCTCCTGCGGATCCCGGCGCCCGGCCCACCCGGCCGGGGCTACCGGAGCCGTGACTCGGTAGGATTCAAAGCATGGAAGCCGCGCAGGTAACACCGGAACGTCCGCCCCTTGACCTGAATGCCCTCAGTGATGAGGTGTTTCTCTCCGCCAACGGCATTCCGCGGCTCACCGTGGTGGAGACTACCGGATCCACCAACGCGGATCTGCTGCGTGGGGTTACCGAGGACCCCCGCGCGTTCCCGGACCTCACCGTGCTCGCCGCCGAATACCAGAACGCCGCCCGCGGCCGGCTGGACCGCCGCTGGGAAGCGCCGGCGCGCAGTTCCGTCTCCGTCTCGCTGGTACTCCGGCCGCTCAACGCCGACGGCAGGCCGCTGCCCACGCAGAGCTATTCCTGGCTTTCGCTGCTCGCGGCGCTTGCCCTGCGCGAGGCGCTTCTGGAGACGGCAGGCCTCCCGGCCGAGCTCAAATGGCCCAACGACGTGCTGGTCCGCGGCAAGAAGATCGCCGGAATCCTCGCCCAGCTTGGACCGCTGGAGGGCGGCGCCGTACCGCCCATCGTGCTGGGCACCGGCCTGAACGTGACGCTCACCGCGGCCGAACTGCCGGTACCCACCGCCACTTCGGTGCTCCTGGAACATCCGACGACGGCGGACCGGACCGCGCTGTTGAAGAGCTACCTCGCCCGTTTCGCCACGCTCTACCGCAGTTTCTGCAACGCCGACGGCGACCCCACCGCGGGGATGGCCGGCGGCCCCTCGCTGCACAAGCGCGTCGAGCATCTGCTGACGACGCTTGGCAAGCAGGTGCGCGCCCAGCTTCCCGGCGACCATGAAATCATCGGGCACGCCACGCGCCTGGACGACTACGGCTCCCTCATGGTGGTTGACGCCGCGGGCCACGAACATGTGGTGACCGCCGGCGACGTGGTGCACCTTCGCCCCTGGACCCCGCCGGGTGACAGCGCCGCCACGGGCAGTAGCGGTGGCAACAGCGCCGGCAGCAAGACTCCAGGCAGCGCCGAAAGCGGCTATGCGTAAAGAGCTCCTCCCGGGCGAGCAGGTGATTGTGGTGACCCGGCCGCAGCCCCGGGCCCTGATTGTCCCGGCGCTGCTGTTCATCGTTGTTCCCGCCCTTGCCGCCTATGCCTGCGCCTGGATTGTGAAGGGCGGCCCCACCAAGCTGGTCCCGCTCATCACGAAGGAGTGGACGCCGTGGCTGATTGGAGCCTGCGTGGCTCTGGCAGCCTGGGTGCTGTTGGGTTACTGCCTGCCGCGGGCCATTACCTGGCACGCCACCCGGTACACACTGACCAGCCAACGATTAGTTGCCCGATACGGCATGTTAAGGCGTCGTGATCAGCAGATTTCGCTGGCCGCCGTCCGGAATGTGGTCATCCACCAGTCGTTGCTCCAACGGGTAATGCGCTCCGGGAATATATCCTTGGATACCGGGTACCCCGCCGGGACGGTGGTCCCCGACGTCCCGGAAGCCGCGACGTTCCGCAACTTCATCCTTGACGCCGTCGATGACCTCCCGCGGGAGGCCCGGGGAGCCGAGGGCATAGTGCACAACCCCGATGCGGCGTGGCCGTGGGAGACGAGAGAAGGTGGAAGAGATGAGCGCTGAGAACGTCCACCATAGGACCGGTCTCCTGGCCGAAGAACCGTCGCAGGTTCCGGACGCCGTCGTCGAGACCGCCAGCCTCGAAGCAGCCGTCCTCGACTCCGTGGCCGCTTCCGCGGTCGGGTCCGTGGCCGGGAGCGCCGCCGAACCGGGCCCGTCGCAGGATGTGGAACCCGCTGCCCACTCCGCCGACGCCGTTGAGACGGACTTAGAGCCGTCCGACGCCGGCGCCGACGATGCGGCGCAACCGGTTCCCGCCGTCGTGCCCCCCACCGGGACGATGTCGGCCGAACGCGTTGCGTTGAGGGCCCTCGAGCACCGGCTCCTGGGCGGGGAGCGCAAGCTTCGCCGCCGCGAAGTTGCCGCCGGTGCGGGACTGTCCCTGCTGTCGGCCCGGAAACTGTGGCGGGCCCTGGGCTTTCCGAATATCGGCGATGAGGACGTTGCCTTCACCGAACGGGACCAGGCCGCGCTGAATACCGTGGTGGGCCCGGTTCGGGCCGGCAAGCTCACCGAGGAAGCCGCCATTTCCGTCACCCGCGCCATCGGCCAGATGACGGACCGCATGGTGGTGTGGCAGATCGAGGCCCTTGTGGAGGACATGGTCCACCAGCAGGGCGTCACCGACGCCGAGGCCCGCAAGCGACTGGTCAGCGAGCTGCCGACGCTGGTGGACGCGCTCGAGGAAATCCTGGTCTACTCCTGGCGCCGCCAGCTCAACGCCGGGGTCCAGCGCCTGGCCGTGCGCGCCGAGGCCGGTCTGGCGTCCAGCGAGGAAGGCCGCGAGGGGGACGAGGACGACGCCCCACTGCCGCTGGCACGGGCTGTTGGCTTTGCGGACCTGGTCTCCTACACCAGCCTGTCGCGCCGGATGAACGAGAAGACGCTCGCCCAGCTGGTGCAGCGCTTCGAGAACACGTGCGCCGAGATCATCTCCGTCGGCGGCGGACGCCTCGTGAAAACGGTGGGCGACGAAGTCCTCTACATCGCCGAGACGCCCGCCGCCGGTGCCGAGATCTCGCTGGCCCTGTGCCAGGCCTTCACCGAGGACGAGATCCTCCCCGAGGCCCGCGTCGCGATGGTCTGGGGCCGCATCCTCTCGCGCCTCGGCGACATTTACGGCCCCACCGTGAACCTGGCCGCGCGGCTCACCGCCCTGGCCGACCCGGGGACGGTGCTGGTGGACTCGATGACCGCCGCCGCGCTGGAAAAGGACGAACGCTTCGTCCTGCTGCCGCGACCGGCGGAGGACGTCCGCGGCTTCGGCGAAATCCATCCGGTCCAGCTCCTGCGCGGCAGCGGCCGCGGCCTGGTCCTGGACTAGCCGGCCCCGCGCCGAACCCCGCCGCGGAAACGTGTCCCGACACCGCAGTAGGCAATCGGCGGGGAGTCCTCCCCATCGCGCGCTCCCGGAACATTCGGTAGGCTGTCGCGGGGAGTGGGCGGCCTTGTCTCGGGCCTGCCGGGGGAAACACGATGCAATGTTGAGGGAAATCTGAAGCTGTGGGACGTCTGTTTGGCACGTTGGGGAAGCCGGGATTGACGAAACGGCGCAAAAAGCTCATCACCGGTACCGCCATCGCCTCCGTGGCGGCGGTGCTCATCACCGGCGCCATCATCTACCCGGGGTTCAAGACCACCGAGGTGGAGTTGAACGACGGCGGCGTGTGGGTGGTCTCGAAGTCCAAGAATGCGGTGGGCCGGCTGAACTATCCCTCCCGCGTCCTGGACGGTGCCGTCACGCCGGCGAGCTCCACCTTTGACGTGCTCCAGGATGCCGGAACCGTGTTTGTCGACGACAGCTCCGGGTCCACCCTGAACCAGGTGTCGGCAGCCCAGATGCGGCTGGGCGGGGACAAGAAACTTCCCGGCTCGGCGGAGGTGAGCTTCGGCTCGAAGGTCATTTCCCTGACGGATGCGGCCAAGGGCACGGTGTGGGCACTCTCGCCCGCCACGGTCAACGGCTTCGACGAGGAAAATTCCGAGCCGGTCCTGAAAGGCTCGGAGGGGACCGTCTCGGCGGTGGGGTCCGATGACCGGATCTACAGCGCGGAGCCGAAAACCGGACAGATCACGGTGACCTCGGTGGACGCCGACGGCACGGCCAAAGAGACGAAAGCCAGCACCTGGGACGGGCTTAGAGGCGCTGGGGACCTGCAGCTGGCCGTCGTGGGGGACCAGCCGGTGGTGCTCGACGCCGGCCGGGGGAAGTTGTTCCTGCCCGGCGGGCGGGAACTGGCCCTGGCCGACGCCCGCGAAGCGAAGCTGCAGCTTTCCGGCCCGGCGGCGGACGCCGTCGCGATTGCCACCCCCAAGGCGCTGTTGAAGCAGCCGCTGGACGGTTCGACGGCGAAGACCGTCACCTTCGGCGGGCAGGGTGTTCCCGCGGCGCCGGTGCAGCTGGGCGGCTGCATCCATGCGGCGTGGTCCGGGGCGAACAAGTATGTCCGCGATTGTGTGAATGACGCGGATGATAAGACCGTCGCGGTTCCCAAGGCGTCCGCGTCGCCGTCGTACGCTTTCCGGGTCAACCGGGACCTGGTGGTCCTCAACGACGTGAACTCCGGCAACGTGTGGCTGGTCAACCAGAACATGCAGCTGGTCAACAACTGGGACGACGTTGTCCCGCCCAAGAACCAGTCCAAGGACCAGGACCAGGAGTCGGCGGACAACAACACCATCAACATCCTGCCGGACCGCACCAAACCGAACCGGCCGCCGGAAACCAAGCCCGACGCCGTCGGCGTCCGCCCGGGACGCACCACCATCCTGTCCGTGCTGGACAACGACTCGGACCCCGACGGCGACGTCCTCACGGCCGGCGTCGGCAACGCCGGCCCGAAAGCGGGCAGCCTCGAAAACATCTACGGCGGCACGGCCTTCCAGATCACCGTGCCGGCGGAGGCCAAGCCCGGCACCGAAACCCTTGCCTACAACGCCGCCGACGGCCGCGGCCTCACCGCCGCCGGCAGCGTCACGCTCAATGTGGTGGGCCCGGACGAGAATAAGCCGCCGCTGTTCAAACGCGGCGACCCCACCACCATGCTGGTGGAGCAGGGCAAATCGGTCAGCCAGAACATCCTCACCGACTGGACCGACCCGGACGGCGACGACCTGGTGCTGATGGACGCCACGGCGGACAATGACCAGGACCAGGTCAAAATCCGCCGCGACGGGCTCCTCACCTACCAGGACTCCGGTGCCGCGCCGGGCAAAAAATCCGTCACCGTGTCCGTCTGGGACGGCCGCGCCACCACCACCGGCAAGGTTGTGGTGAACGTGCAGCCGCCCGGCGCCCTGCAACCGGTGGTCAATGCGGACCACGTGACCGCCGTGGTGGGCCAGGACCTCGTGATCGCTCCGCTGAAGAACGACGTCGATCCCAACGGCGGTGCGCTGCGCCTCGCCCAGGTGGAAGCCGCCGGCACGGCGCAGCTGGGCCCCGTGACCGACGGCGGCACGTTCACTTTCCGCAGCGACACCCCCGGCCCCGTTTATCTGACGTACATCGCCAGCAACGGCCCGCAAAGCAGCCAGGGCCTGATCCGGGTGGACGTCGAATCCGGCAAGGACACCGGCAACCCGGTCGCCGTGCACGATGTGGCCCTCCTGCCGGTGGGCGGCAGCGTCCTGCTGGACCCGCTGGCCAATGACTCCGATCCCTCCGGGGGAGTGCTGGTCCTGCAGTCCGTGCAGCTGCAGGAAAACTCCACCGCTTCGGTCAGCGTGATCGATCACAGCGTCCTGCGGATCACCGATGTGGTGGGTACCAAGGACCCGTTCACCTTCCGCTACACCATGTCCAACGGCACCAAGTCGGCCACCGGCAGCGTCTCCGTGGTCCCCGTCCCGGCCCCCGTCGTCGTCGAGGCCCCGCAGCCCAAACCGGACGAGGTGAATGTGCGGGTCAACGACGTGGTCACCATCCCGGTGCTGGCCAACGATACCCACCCGCAGGGCGAGAAACTGACCGTTGACCCGGTGCTCCCGCAGGGCGTTCCGGCGGCTGACGGCAAGAGCTTCGTCTCCGAAGACTCGCTCCGCTTCATCGCCGGCCCGGTCCCCAAGACGGTCCGCGCCATCTACAACGCCGTGGACCCGCAGGGGCAGAAGAGCGCGGCGGCCGTCACCGTCCACATCCTGCCGCTGGAAGGCGCCGAGAACTCCCGGCCGCAGCCGAAAAACCTCACGGCGCGGGTGGTGGCCGCCGGTTCCGTACGGATCCCGGTGGAACTGGACGGGATCGACCCCGACGGCGACTCGGTCCAGCTGACCGGCATCGACAGCACGCCCGCGTTGGGCACCGCCACCGTGGGCAGCAATTTCATCGACTTCACCGCCGCCGGCGACGGCGCCGGCACGGACACCTTCCGCTACAAGGTGGTGGACCGGCAGGGCGCCGTCAACACCGGCACCGTGACCGTGGGCATCGCCCCGCGCGGGGACACGAATCAAAAGCCCACCCCGGTGGACGACGAGGTCAAGGTCCGGCCGGGCCGCCAGATCGCCGTCGACGCGACCGGCAACGACACCGATCCCGACGGCGACCCCATCCGGATCCTCGGCGACGGCATCGAGGCTGCCGCCGAACTCCAGGCCACCGTCAGCAAACAAAGCGGCCGCATCATCCTGCAGGCGCCGGGCGAGGAAGGCACCGTCAACGTCCGCTACACCGTGGCCGATGACCGGGGCGCCACGGCCCAGGCCGCCATCGCAGTCAAAGTGCAGAAAGATGTGCCGCTGCTGGCCCCGATCGCACGGGACGACCGGGTGACGTCGGCGCAGACCCTCGGCAGGACCGCCGTCGACGTGCCCGTGCTCAAAAACGACGAGGACCCCGACGGCGTCGGCGAAAACCTCAAGATCGCCACCGAAGCCAAGACCGCCCGGCCCGGTACCGAGGGCACCATGATCGTGGAGCTGACCGAACAGCCGCAGCTCATCCCGTACACCGCGGAAGACGTGGACGGGCAGAAGTCCACCGCGATCATCTGGGTCCCGGGGCTGGGGCAGCAGGTACCCACCCTGGCCAAGGACGAGGTCATCGAGGTTGTAGCCGGGCAGTCCGTCACCGTGGATCTTAAGGAATGGGTCAAGGTCCGCGACGGACGCTCGCCTCGCCTGACCCAGACGGACCGGATCAAACTGATCGGTGCCGACGGATCAGACCCGGTGGCCAATAACGGCACTGCGCTGAAGTACACCGCGGGCAAGGACTACGTGGGCCCGGGCTCGCTCAGCTTTGAAGTCACGGACGGCTCAGGCCCGGACGATCCCGCCGGCCTCAAGGCGACCCTGAGCATCCGCACCAAGGTGCTGCCGGACCCCAACCGGAACAACCCGCCCGTGCTGCTGGGCAGCCAGGTGGAGGTACCCAAGTCGGACTCCACCACCACCGACCTGGCCCGGCTCACCACGGACCCGGACGACGGCGATCTGGACCGGATGAAGTACGAGCTGGTGGGCAATGTCCCCGCAGGATTCAACGCGAGCCTTGACGGAAAGACGCTGAAGGCCGCGGCGAAGGACGGCACCGCCGCCGGAACCACCGGCGCCGTCCAGATCAAGGCCAAAGACCCGCGGGGGCTGGAGGCTACTGCCACCTACCAGCTGGCCGTGACGGCCTCCAACCGGCCCAAGCCGGTGGCCAACGACGACCTGGAACCCAACGCCGCCGCCGGCAAGCCCGTCACCGTCCGGGTGCTGGAGAACGACGCCAACCCGTTCCCGGATTCAGCGCTGAAGATCATCTCTGCCGTCACCGAGACCGGTCAGGGGAGCGCAGCGGTCAACGGCGACGCCGTGACGGTGACCCCCGCTGCGGGCTTCTCCGGAACCCTGATTGTTGCGTACACGGTTTCCGACAAGACCGCGGAATCCTCCCGTTACGCGACGGCCCGGGTCCGGCTGACGGTCAAGGACAAGCCCCTTGCTCCGGCCACACCCCAGGCGCAGAGTGTGGGGGACCGGACCGCCCTGCTGAACTGGAGTGCCCCGGCGGACCGAGGCTCCCCGATCACCAGGTACACGGTCTACGGCGAAGGCGGCTACCGCCAGGACTGCCCGGCCAACTCCTGCACCCTCAACGGGCTGAGCAACAACGCCAAGTACCACTTCCAGGTCACCGCCAGCAACGAGTTCGGCGAATCGGAGCGCTCCCCGGCCTCGGCCGAGGTGCGCCCGGATGTCAAGCCGGACACTCCGGCCGCGGCGGCGTTGAAGTTCGGCGACCAGCAGCTCACGGTCACGTGGGTGGCCCCGGCGTCCAAGGGCTCGCCCGTGAAGAGCTACGACCTGGAGATCTCGCCGGCACCGGCCGGGCAGAACGCCCAGGTCCAGAACCTCACCTCTGTGAGCTACGCCTGGAAGGGCCTCAGGAACGGCGTGGCCTACAAGGTCCGCGTCTTGGCCCGGAACGACGCGAAGGATCCGTCCGAATGGAGCGCCTACTCGGCTGCGGAAATTCCGGCCGGGGTGCCGGTGACCCCGGCGGCTCCGAGCTCCAGCCAGGCCGGTTCCGTGGGCGCGCAGAGCCAGCTTAAGGTCTCCTGGCCGGCGCCGAACAACAACGGCGACGCCATCTCGGCGTACACCCTGACCACGCTGCGCGGCGGGGCCGCCGTGGGGAGCCAGCAGGTTTCCGGCACCTCGCAAAACGTCACGGTGGACAACTCCGAGGCGGACTACACGTTCACCGTCTCGGCCACCAACAAGGCCGGCACGTCCGGTGTGAGTCCGCAGTCCGCGCGGATCCGGGCAGCAGGCAAGCCCGGCACCGTCACGAGCGGGACCGTATCGGCGCCGGGAAGCAACGGTCAGCTGACCGTGACGTTTACGCCGCTCACCCCGGCCCAGCGCAACGGCTCCCAGGATACGGAGATCAGCTACCGCTGGTCCACGGCCTATGGCTCGGGCCCGATCAGCGCCGGCGGCGGCACCATCACCGGCCAGCCGAACGGCCAGAACGTCACCGTCAACATCATTGCCACCTCCACGAAGAACAACGTGGCCGGCGACGGGAAAGCGATCGGTTCGGCCGTGCCTTATGGCCCGCCGGAAGCGCCCAGGGTCACCGGCGGTACCTCCGGCGTCGGGGATGGCCAGGTGCACTGGACCTGGACGGAGCCGAATGCCAACGGGCGGCCCATTAACAGGTACGAAGTGAACTACGACAACACCGGCTGGACAAGCGTCGGCCTGGACCGCCGCTACGACCGCAACGCCGGCGGCTGGAGCCAGGACCACAGCCTGAAGGTCCGCGCCTGCAACGGGACGGACGGGATCAAGGATTGCAGCGGTAACGATACCGCCACGGCCCGTTCCGGGGCAGACCCGACCCCGCCGCTGTCCCAGATCCAGGTGGAAGCCTCCACCGTCCGGACGTGCCCCGGCCAGCCGGGCGTCAGGGATTCCTACAGCGACGGCCCGCCCAAGGATTGCGGCGCCGGCTGGGTGGAACGGACCGAGGGCAGGCTCAACATCAACTGCACCAAGGACATCTACAACAACGGCACCCCCTGGTATCGCGTGACCCAGGGCAGCCACCCGGGCTGGTTCGTCAAGTCCACCACAGTGGATCTTTACGGACCGCGGCCCGGCGGCTGCTGATGTCAGCCGATAAACTAGCCGCCGCCGGACATCGCGGGATGCCCCGGCGGCGGCGCACTAAGAACCTTCACCAGAGACAGAACAGGACCACCCCATGACCATGACCACCGAACAGGCCGAATGGTTTTCCGGCACCTTCGAGAAACTCGTCGACAACGTGGGCCAGGCCGTGCTCGGCAAGGCCCACGTCATCCGGTTGACGTTCATGGCGATGCTGGCCGAGGGTCATGTCCTCTTCGAGGACGCCCCGGGCACCGGCAAGACCTCGCTGGCGCGCGCCCTCGCGGCGACTGTGCAGGGCTCCAATAACCGCATCCAGTTCACCCCGGACCTGCTGCCCTCGGACGTCACGGGCGTGACTATCTATGACCAGAAGACGCAGAAGTTCGAGTTCCACAAGGGCCCCATCTTCAACAACATCGTCCTGGCCGACGAAATCAACCGTGCCTCACCCAAGACCCAGTCGGCGCTGCTGGAGGTCATGGAGGAATCCCGCGTCACCGTGGACGGCACCACCTACGAGGCGGGACGGCCCTTTATGGTGATGGCCACCCAGAACCCGATCGAGCAGGCCGGCACCTACCGCCTGCCGGAGGCCCAGCTGGACCGCTTCCTGATCAAGACCTCCATCGGCTACCCGGACCACGCCTCCACCGTGCAGCTGCTCGGCGGCGCCAACCTCAAGGACCGGTCCAAGGACATCACCGCCGTCATCACCACCCAGGCGATCGCGGACATGGCGGACCTCGCCGCCACCGTGCACGTGGATACCGCCGTGCTGGAATACATCTCCCGGCTTTGCGAAGAGACCCGCAGCGCCCCGGAAACCCGCCTCGGCGTCTCCGTCCGCGGCGCCCTCGCCATGGTCCGAGCCGCCAAGGTCTGGGCGGCCAGCCAGGGCCGTAACTTCGTCCTGCCGGACGACGTCAAGGACATCGCCGCCGTTCTCTGGACGCACCGCCTGGTGATGGACCCGGAAGCGGAGTTCGCCGGCGCCACGGCCGACGCCGTGCTGACCCGCGTCATGGCCGACGTCGCCGCGCCGCAGCAGCGCGCTTCCGTGTAGCCGGGTCCCCACTGGCCACCAGCTCCACCGGCACTGCGGCACCCACGAATCCCAGCACGAACGAAGGCTCCCAATGTCCACCAGCACTCCGTTGACCCGGCTGGCTGACCGCCTGAAACGTCCCTTCCACCGGGACGGCAGGCCCACCCGGCTGCATCCTGCCTCCCTCTGGTCCGAGGCCGGCAGCACCGCCGGCCTCGCCCTGGCGCCCGCCTGGGGCGCGGTCCGTGGTCTCTGGCTGCGGTACGCGTGGCCGGTGCTGGCGGTGGTCAGTGTCCTGGGCTGGTCCGTGCTGGCCGCGTCGATCCTGCTCTGGACGGTGGGCCAGGCTTTTGGCTGGCAGGAAGCCAAGGCCGCCGCGATCGCTGCCTTTGTGCTGTTCGTCCTCGCCGTCGGCTTCATCCTGGGCCGCTCCTCCTACGGCGTGGTCCTGGATCTGGCCCGCACCCGCGTAGCGGTGGGGGACAGCGCCGTCGGAAGCATCGCCGTCTCCAACACCTCCGAGCGCCCGCTGCTGCCCGCTGACCTGGAGCTTCCCGTCGGGGGAAACACAGCCGTGTTCCACCTGCCCCGGATGAAACCGCAGCAGGTCCACGAGGACCTGTTCACCATCCCCACCGCACGCCGCGCCGTGATCGTGGTGGGCCCCGTCCGCTCCGTCCGCGCGGATCCGCTGCACCTGCTCCGCCGCCAGGTCCTGTGGACGGAACCGGAGGACCTCTTTGTGCACCCCAGGACCGTGGCGCTGGCCGGTTCGGCCGCCGGGTTCATCCGGGACCTCGAGGGTATGCCCACCACCGAGCTCTCCAGCGCGGACGTGTCCTTCCATGCCCTGCGCGACTACGTTCCGGGGGATGACCGGCGGCACATCCACTGGAAGACCACGGCCCGGACCAACAAGCTGATGGTCCGCCAGTTCGAGGAAACCCGCCGCGCCCACCTCGCCATCTCGCTGTCCGTCAACACGGACGAATACGCCTCGGAACAGGAGTTCGAGCTGGCCATCTGCGCCGCCGCCTCGATCGGACGGCAGGCCATCCGGGAACAACGCGACCTCGACGTGCTGACCCAGAAAGGCCCGCTGCGCTGCGAAACCGGCCGCAATCTACTTGATGACATGACCCGGATCGTCGGGGCGCCGCTGCGTAAGACCGCCGTCGACCTTGCCCGGACGCTCGCGGACACCGTCCCCAACGCCTCCGTGGTGTTCCTCGTGGTGGGCAGCAACATCACCCCCGGCCAGCTGCGCTCCGCCTCGGCCTCGGTGCCGGTCGGCGTGCGCAGCCTGGCCGTCAGGCTCCAGCTCGGCGCCGCGCCGGCCCGGGCCAACATCGGCGACCTGACCGTACTGACCCTCGGCGACCTGTCGGACCTGGCGATCGTGCTGCGAAAGGCGGCCGCATGAGCACCGCACCTCGGACCTCCCGGCGTGCCGCCAGAGGTGCCGCCGCCGGCAATCCCCAGCCGAAGCCTTACGGCTTCGCGGACGGCCAGCCGCTCTGGCATATCGCACTCGACGCCGGCGCCCTCACCCTGCTGCTGGGCCTCGGTGTGCTCGGATTCAGCCTCAGCTTCGGCGGCGACCCCTACTATCTGATCGCGGGCTTCGGCGGCATCCTGCTGGGCCTGGCCGTCGCCGCGGCCAACGTGCACTTCCGCCTGGGCCTGCTCATCACCAGCGCCCTGGCCCTCGGCGCCTACCTCGTCCTCGGCACCGCCCTGGCCGTCCCGGACGCCTCGATCGCGGGCGTGCTGCCCACGTTCGACTCGCTGCGCACCCTCCTGCTGGGCGTGGTGCTCGCGTGGAAGGACATGCTCACCGTGGGTGTGCCGGTGGGGACCGCCGGCGGCACCCTGATTGTGCCGTTCCTGAGCTCCCTCATCACCGCCCTCGCCGCCGGACTGCTGATCTGGCGGCTCAAGAGCCCGTACTGGCCGCTGCTGCCGGTGCTGGTCCTGTTCGTCACCGGCATCGCCTTCAGCACCAACGCGGGCTTCCTGACGGTGGAACGGGGCATCTCGCTCACCGTCGTCGCGATCGCTTGGGCCACGTTCCGCCGTGACGTGCTCCGCCGCAGCGACACCCGCAAGGTCTCCGTCAACCGGCTGGAGGCGGACCAGGCCACGGCCCGCGCGGCGAAGCTCCGCCGGCTGGGGACCGCCGCAGCGGTGATCGCGGCCGCCGTCGGGATCACCGCCGTCGCCTCCCCGCTGGTCACCGCCGGGGATGACCGCCGGGTGCTGCGCAACACGATTGTCCCGCCGTTCGATCCCAAGGACTACGTCACCCCGCTGGCGAGCTTCCGCACGTTCGTCAAGGACCAGAAGGATGACAGCCTGTTCGTAGTGAAGGGCCTGCCCAAGGACGCCCGGGTGCGCCTCGCCGCCCTCGATTCCTTCAACGGGACCAACTACAACATGGATCCGAACGGCTCCGGCAGCTTCAGCAAGGTGGGAGATGCGAAGTCCATCAACACGCCCGCGGACTCCACCGGGATTGTGCAGAGCACAAACTACGCCCTCGACATTACGATCGAGGACTACCAGGGCTACTTCCTTCCCGGCGGCAGCAGGACCACCGGAATCAGCTTCGCCCGCGACGGATCGGGCGCCGCCGCGGGGCTGTACTTCAACGCCGGAACGGACACGGCCGTGACCACCAAGGGACTCGCCAAAGGCGATTCCTACCGGGTCCAGGTGGCCGACCCCGCCAGGCTGGACCACGGACAGCTCACCCAGTACGACTTCGCCAGGCTGTCCCTCCCGGACCCGGCCGAGGTCCCGCCCGTGATCGGTGCCCAGGCCAATGACCTTGCCGCCGACGCGCCCACCGCGATCGACCGGGTGCGCCAGGTCGAGGCGCATTTCCAGAAAAAGGGCGCCTTCAGCAACGGCCTGATAGCCGACGGCCAGCTGCCCAGCGTCTCCGGCCACGGCGCCAACCGCATCCGCAGCCTGCTCACGGCCAAGCAGATGCTCGGCGACGACGAACAGTACGCCGTCGCGATGTCGCTGATGCTGCGCCACCTGGGCATCCCATCGCGTGTGGTGATGGGCTTCTACCCGGATCCGAAGAGCCCGGAAAACGGCGCCGGCGAGGTAAAGATGACAGGCAAAGACGTCCACGCCTGGGTGGAAGTGGCGTTCGAGCGCGTGGGCTGGGTGTCTTTCGACCCCACCCCGCCCAAGGACAACGTGCCCATCCCGCCGGATCCGGAGAACAAGTCCAAGCCCAAGCCGCAGGTGCTGCAGCCGCCGCCCCCGCCGCAGGAACCCGCGGACCTCCCGCCGGATTCCGCGCCGGATGCGCTGGACGCCGACGAGAAGAAGAACAACCCCTGGCTGTTCTGGGGCCCTCTCCTCGCGGCGATCGGCTTCGCGCTGATCCCCGTGGCGATCCTGGCGCTGCCGCTGCTGCTGATCGCGCTGCTCAAATCCCGGCGCCGGAAGGCCCGCTTCAGCGACGGCCACCCGGCCCAGCGTGTGGGCGGCGGCTGGAACGAGGTTCTCAGCCTGGCCACCGACCTCGGCGCCGGGATGGACCAGCGCGCCACCCGGCGCGAGTCCGCCGTCGTCCTCGCGGATGCGTTCCCGGCGACGCAAGGCACCACCACTCTGCTGGCCCGCCGTGCCGACGCCGCGATCTTCGGCGCCGGCCAGCCGAGCGAGGACGAGGTGACGCAGTACTGGGAGATCGTGGACGGCTCGCTCAAGGAAATGACCGGGACGCTTGGTTTCTGGGGCCGGCAGCGGGCCCGGTTCTCGCCGCGCTCCCTCCTGGCCGATGGCCGGGCCGCGCTCAGGCTGCGTGGACTCCGGCCCGTGCTGCCCGGCCGGAGGCGGCCCGCGGCGCCGTCGGGTGAGCCCGCCGGTACAGTGTCCGCCGGTACTGGGACTGCCGGTACAGTGTCGGCCGGTACTGGGACTGCCGGTACAGTGCCCGCCGGTAGAGTGGAGACCGATCCGGTGCCGGCGGCCCGCATCAATGCCGCCGCCGCCGCCGCCGCTGCTGCTGCAGCCGCCGCCAGCCAGACCGCCAGGAAGAACCGCAACGAGCCATGACCGACGACGCCGAGCGCTGCCCGCGCTGTCAGCAGCCGCTCCGGCCGGGAGCCGCCTTCTGCACCTCCTGCGGTGCGCCCCTGAGCAACCGCTCCGCGCGGAGTTCCCGGAACGCGCCGGACCTTTCCCAGCCGCAGGGTGCGGACACGGCGGCTGCAGTGGCCGCGGGCGGCGGGAACCCCGGCGTCGGGCGCTCCGGCCCGATCCCCGGTAGTATCCCCGTAACGCAGGGCCCGGTCACGGGCCATGGACAAGGGGGAGGTCCTTTGATGCCAAGCAGGCTTGAGCTGGTTCCCGCCGACACCGGAAAACGGTTCGGTGCCGCGGTGCTGGACTGGCTGCCGGCCCTGGTGGTGCTCACGGTGCTGTTCGCGAGCGGATTCGCCGGCATCACCCGCAGCCAAAGCGGCGGCATGATCGTGTACGACACGTCCGCCGTTGTGATTCTGGGCGGCATCGGCGTGGGGCTGACCCTCGTGTACATCGGCGTCCTCGCGATGCTCGAAGCCCGTTCCGGCGTGACCCCCGGCAACCGCCTGATGGGGATCCGCAGCACCGATGCCGACGGCGACGCCCCCGGCGGGGGCGCCGTCTTCCTGCGCGGCCTCATCACCGGCGCCGGCATCCTGCTGGCCGTCGTCGCGGCCGCCATTCTGGTCATTTTCCAGTGGTTCGGCGTCGCCTTGGTGGTGCTGGGGCCGCTGCTGGTCCTTGGCTCGGCGTGGGCTGTCCTTGTGGTGCTGTCCAGCGCGTGGGACCGCAACGGAAAACTCCGCGGCTGGCACGACACCGCCGCCAAGACCCTCGTCTTTAACGTGGTGGCCGGCCGCAATCCGATCACCACCGGCGGCATTCAGGGCCCGTACAGCTTCGCGCCCCTTGACCTCCCGGCGGTCCAGCAGGTCGCCTCGCCGCTCGCGGGCGCCGGGCTCCGGAACGGCGGCGGTCTTGGGAGCGGCGCCGGGCCAAACAACAGCGCTGCGCCGGGCACCGCCGTGCACAACCCCAACCAATGGCAGCCGCCCGCAGCACCGCAGCCTGTTGCCGCGCAGCCGATCACCGCGCAGCCGATCACCGCGCAGCCGGTAGCGGCACAGCCCGCGCCCGTCGTCGTCCAGCCTGCCTCCTTCGCTCCTCCCACACAGCCGGCTGCGCCTACACCGGCAGCCCACCCCGACGACGACCACGACCGCACCCAGGTCCGCGGCGACACCCACACCCCGGTCACCGTGGCCATGCTCCGGATCCGGCTCGACGACGGCCGCGACATCGAACTCGACCGCACCGTGCTGGTCGGCCGGAACCCCGCCGGCCACCCCGGCGAGGACTTGGTGCAGCTCATCCCGGTCGCGGATCCCGGCCGGTCCATTTCCAAGACCCACCTCCATCTGCTTGCCGGAAACGGGGGAGTATGGGTCACGGACCGGAACTCCACCAACGGCAGCGCTGTCACCACACCGGACGGGATCCGTACCGCCCTGGCGGCGGGGGAGCCCACCCACGTCCGCCCAGGTTCCACCGTCCACTTCGGTGACCGCTCCTTCTACCTAGGACAGGCATGAATTCCCAGCCGGCCGCCGTTCCCCCCTCCGCTGAGTCAGCAGCGCCCGCCGTGGAGACACCCCTGGGCCTACGGCTTAACTGCGGCTACGGCACCGACCGGGGCCTGCGCCGTGAGATGAACGAGGATTCCTACATCGCCTCCGATCCCGTGTTCGCCGTCGCCGACGGCATGGGCGGGCACGAGGCCGGCGAAATCGCGAGCGGCATCTGCGTCCGGACCCTCGCCCGGATCCCCCAGCTGGCGAGCGGGAAGCGGGACGCCACCGCCGGCGTCGTGCAGGATTACCTGCTGATGGCTGACGAGAGCATCCGCGAGGCCACCGGTTCCCGCGCCGGGACCACGCTGTCCGGCGTGGTGGTGGTGGAACAGCTGGGGGTCCCGTACTGGCTGGTCCTGAACATCGGCGACTCGCGCACGTACCGGCTCAGCCACGGCAGGCTCAGCCAGGTCAGTGTGGACCACTCCGAGGTGCAGGAACTGGTGGACGCCGGGCAGATCACCCAGGCCCAGGCCGCGGTGCACCCGCGCCGCCACGTGGTCACCCGGGCCCTGGGCGCCGGCGGAGGGGCCGAGGCCGACTACTGGCTCCTGCCCGTCGAGGAGGGCGACCGGATGCTGGTCTGCTCCGACGGGCTCAACGGTGAGCTGAGCGACCACCACATCGCCCGGATCCTGCGCTCCCAGGCCGACCCCCAGGCCGCTGTGGACGAACTCATCCAGGCGGCCCTGCGCAGCGGCGGCCGGGACAACGTCACCTGCATCGTGCTGGACGCATCCAACGTCACGAACGACGACGACGGCGCCGCCCTGACAGCGCCGCGCACCGCCGCGGCGGCGGCGGACGAAGACACTCTGCCGCGGACCGATGTGCAGGAAATCGCCCCCGCCGGGGAAGCGGTTAACGGGACCGGCGCGGTTGACGGGATCGACGCGGTGTCCGCGAATGGGCCACTACCCGACACCGGGCCTGCCACCGACACGGAGCGTGGCTCCGGAATCAAACCTGGCGCCGGCGTCGAGCCTGGCGCTGGCTTCGAACCTGGCAAGGGCGCGGATGATGGCAAGCGTTAACGCTCCGGCTGCGGTCCGGTACACGCCCGGGACCTGGCTCGGGCTGGTGCGTTCCGGAACCGTGGTGCTGCTGCCCCCGGACACCACTCCCGCGCTGGTGGAATCTCTGTGGGAGCTGCTGGCCACCGGGCCCGAAACCGCTGAGGTGCTGGACGCCGTGACCTCGGCCTCGGGCGTTTCCCTGTCGCGGATGCCGTGGTTTGGGATCGTGGACGCCAGGAACGCGATGCACGTGTTCCTGCGCGGCGATATCGACCTCAAGGTCCAGATGCCCGCCGGGCCGATGGAACTGAGCGGACGCAACGTCACCACCTGGACGGAACGCCGCTTTGTCTCGGCCGCCGGCTATGCCGTGGGCATTCCCGGCGCGGGTGCGGATGCCGTCGTTTCAGGTGGATCTACCCTGGACTTGCCGCTGGGCGACGGGGTGGTCCGGCTGCAGGGGCTGCGGATGGACCTCTCCGGTTCTGCGGCGTCTGCGGCGTCTGCCGTGGTGCCTGCCCCAGCGTCTGCTGTGGCGCCTGCCTCACTGCCGGAAGCCGACGCGGCGGTCGAGGTGGTCCGGACTCCCGAAGTCCCCACCATTGCCGAGGTTGACATCGCAGCTGTACCGGGCGAGCACGGAGCCTCCGCCGAAACCGTGCTGGAGCTCGACGAGGAGGACGAGGAATTCGACCCTGACCTCGGCGGGACCATGCAGGAATCGGAGCCGGAGGCCGAACCGGAAGACGATCCGGAAACCGATCCGGAAGCCGAACCGGAGCCGGAGGCCGAACCGGAACCGGAACCGGCCGACAGCTACGACCACCTCTGGGAACAGACGGTGATGCGCACCATCGAGGAAGCCGCCGTGCGCGAGGACCCCGACGCCGGTGCGGAATCCGCCGTCGGAAGTTCCACCCCGGCGCCATCTGCTCCGGAACCCGCGACCCCTCAGCCGGCCCCGGCCCCGGGGGAGGGGGCTGCGGAATCCGATGCAGCTCCGGGACCGACGGCCGCGCCGCGCCCGGTGGTCGCCGCCGGGCTGATCGACTCCGTGCCGTGGCACACCGGAGGCAACGGCTCGTCGTCGTCGGCGTCCCGGACAGCAGTGCCCCCAAAAGCGGCGCCGCCAAAGGTGGCGCCCGGTCAGCTGCAGGCACCAGCCGCGCAGCCGGAGCCGGATGCGGACCACGACGGCCAGACGATCATGAAGGGCGACCTCGCCGCAGGCCCGTCCCTGCCAGCCAGAACCGCGCCAGGGGCTCCGCGCATTCCGGAACCCAGCACCGGCCCCATGGTGCTGGCCCGCGTCTGCCCGCAGGGCCACGCCAACCCGTCCACCTACTCGAAGTGCGGCCGCTGCAGCCTGCCGCTGCCCGGCGACGGGGTCCAGGTCCGTCGCCCCCGGCTGGGGCGGATGAGGTTGTCCACCGGCGAACTGATCGACCTCGACCAGTCGCTCATCGTCGGGCGCCAGCCCTCGGTATCCCGTGTCCAGGGTGCAGTGATGCCCAGGCTGGTCCAGGTGCCCAGCCCCGGCGGCGACATCTCCCGCTCGCATGTTGAGGTCCGGCTGGAAGGCTGGCACGTTATGCTGTGTGACCTCAAGGCCACCAACGGAACCGTCCTGGTGCGCGAAGGCCAGCCCCCGCGGCGGCTGGCCCAGGGCGAAATGGCGATCCTGCTCGACGGCGACATCGCAGACGTAGGCGACGGCATTTCGCTGCGCTTTGAGGAGATTCCGTGAGTTCAAAACGACCTGTAGCCCCGCCGCCGGTCATTCCAGGCTTCACCTACATCAGCCTGCTCGGGTCCGGTGGATTCTCCGACGTCTACCTCTACGAGCAGGACCGGCCGCGCCGCAAGGTGGCCGTCAAGGTGCTGCTGGCGAGCCTTCTGGCCGAGGGCGCGCGCCGCCGCTTCGAATCCGAAGCGAACCTGATGGCGCAGCTGTCCTCGCACCCGTATATCGTGACGATCTTCGAGGCCCAGATCACCGACGCCGGGCACTCCTACCTGGCCATGGAGTACTGCTCCCGGCCCAGCCTGGATGTCCGTTACCGCCGGCAGCGCTTCAGCGTGGACGAGGTGCTGACGGTGGGCATCCAGGTGGCGTCCGCCGTCGAGACCGCCCACCGGGCCGGCATCGCGCACCGCGACATCAAGCCTGCCAACATCCTGGTTACCGACTACAACCGGCCCGCGCTCACCGACTTCGGTATCTCCGGCACGCTGGCCGGGGACGCGGACGAGGACGCGGGCATGTCCATCCCCTGGTCCCCGCCCGAACAGTTCACCGACCAGCACGTCGACGGCGTCCTGGTGGACGTCTGGGCGCTCGGCGCCACGCTCTACACACTGCTCGCCGGGCGTTCGCCGTTTGTGCTGCCCGGCGCGGACAACTCCCAGCGCGAGCTGATCTCGCGGATCACCAACACGCCGGTGCCCACACTGGGACGCGCCGATGTGCCGCAGTCTCTGGAACTGGCCCTGGCGACGGCGATGGCTAAGTCAGCGTCCGCACGGTACTCCTCGGCCCACGCTTTCGCCCTGGCCCTGCAGCGGGTCCAGGCCCAACTGAACCTCGCCGTCACGCCCTTTGAGGTCCTGGAAGAGCCGCGGCCGGAAGAACGCCACCCCGACGACGGTTTCGAGGAAACCCGCGTCCGCAGCATCGCCTCGATCGACCCGGATGCCACCGGCCAGGCCCCGACCTTCCCGGCCCGGATCCTGAAGGACGCTTCGGGCTCCACGGGCTCCACCGTTGACCACAACACCACCAACAACCACGCAACCGTCCGGCGCCCACCGGCGCTGCCCGGCTTCGACGCTCCCGGACCTCCCGGGGCTGCCGCCCGGACGGCCCCGCCCGACGACGACCTCGCCGCGACCGTCAACCGAGCCAGCGCGGCGGCTCCCTTAGGCGTCAGCGGCGGGAGCACCGGGGCGGAGCGCCCGGCCGGGCACGGGCGCCGGAACCTGATGCTGTCAGTCGTCGGCGGCACCGTGCTGGTGACCGCCGTCGTACTGGGCATCATCGCCGGCGCCACGCGGCCCGAGCCGGCACCCAGGGCCGCTGACCAGGTCAGCAAGCCGCCGGCGGATGCCCTGGACAGCGGCACCGTTCCCGACGCGAAGAACGTCGTGGGCGTGGCCGGGCCCACGGGAAAGATCCTGTTCAGCTGGACCAACCCGCAACCGAAACCCGGCGACAGTTACAAATGGCGGGTCCACACGCTCAAGGCCGACGGGACGTACCAGGCCACCGCCGAGCCCAGGGCCGAAATGGCGGCCAATCCGGCGGAGCCCAGCTGCATCCAGGTCATGATTGTCCGCAGTGACGGGGCATCCTCCCCGCTGGGTGAAGACTCCATCGGCTGCGTCAGCAAATGAGCAACGAGTCAGGGAGGCACGGCTGATGGGGGATCTGGCAATAGATTTCTGTGGCGAGTGGCATGAGCCCTCGGACGGGGACGTTTTCAGCATCGGCCGCGAAGGCGACCTCGAGGTGGATGACAACCCGTACCTGCACCGGCAGTTCCTGCAGATCGCGCGGTACGACGGTATCTGGTGGCTCAGCAACGTTGGCAGCATGCTCTGCGCGACCATCGCCGATGCCTCCGGCGGGATGCAGGCCTGGCTCTCGCCCGGCGCCCGGATCCCGCTGGTCTTCAGCCACACCAACGTCATCTTCACCGCCGGCCCCACCACCTACGAGTTCGCCGTGCACCTGAAGACGCCCGCGTTCCGGCAGGAAGCCCGCGACGAGGACAGTGGCGGGGATACCACCATTGGCCCGGTCATCTTCACCGACTCGCAGAAAGCCCTGATTGTGGCCCTCGCCGAACCGATGCTGCGCCGCGACGGGACCGGTTTCAGCGCCATCCCCTCGTCCTCGGATGCCGCCAGGACACTGGGCTGGGCGCTGACCCGGTTCAACAGAAAGCTGGACAACGTGTGCGACAAGCTGGACAAGGTAGGCGTCGCCGGCCTGCGGGGCGGCGGCGGGAAACTCGCCACCAACCGCCGCGCACGGCTCGTGGAACATGCCGTCACCTCACACCTTGTGACGGCCGCTGACCTGCACCTGCTTGAAAAGCACAACACTGTAAAGCACAGCACTGACAAACTGAACGGAACCGACGACGCGTGAGAATCCGACTGACGCTGCGCCGCGACCCGGCCGCCGCCAAAGACCTTGCCGTCACCGTCGACGGGCTCGCCACAGTGGCGGACATCGCCACCCAGCTCTGGGCCGCGGACCCGGCACGGCGGGGGACCCCGCCGCCGTCCACCCTGTCCCTCAGCATCGAGGAGGCCTTCGCCGCCGGCGGCATGAAGGGCAGTGTTCTGGACCGCAGCGACAACCTGCTCGAATCCGGGCTGCGCCCGGGGTCCATCGTGTCCCTGACCCAGGTGAGTGAGCAGTTCGGGACGCCCGGGGCAAACCGGGGTCCCGCGGCGGCGACGCTGCGGGTGCTCTCCGGTCCCGACGTCGGGCGTGAATTCTCGCTGCCGTCGGGCACCAGCTACATCGGCCGGGACCGCGACGTCGACCTCCGGCTGACGGATCCGCTCACCTCCAAGCGGCACGCCCGCATCACGGTGGGCGAGACGGTGGAGATCGTGGACACGAATTCGGCCAATGGCCTGCTGATGGACGGGCTCCCCGTGACCCGTGCCACGCTGAACTCCTCGGACACCGTGACCCTCGGCGACACCACTGTCTCCGTGGTCTCGCTCGGCACCGGGCACAGTTCCGCCCCGAGCTCCCCGCTGATCGACTTCAACCGCTCGCCCCGCGTGGTGCCGCGCTTCGAGCCGCAGAAACGCATGCTGCCGGCCGGGCCGAAGCGCCAGGACCCGCACGCCTTCCCGTACATCATGCTGCTCGCGCCGCTGATGATGGGCGGCATCCTGTTCGCCGTCACCCAGAACGTGCTCTCCGTGGTGTTCATGATGATGATGCCGTTGTTCATCGTGGGGCACTACGTGGACCAGTTGCTGCAGACCAAACGGGAGACCAAAATACAGCTCAAGCAGTTCCGCGAGTCGATGGCCGCGTTCCGGCAGGACATCACCCGGCTGCAGAACGTGGAACGCTCGGTCCGGCTGCAGGAAGCGCCCTCGGTCAGCGACACCGTGGACTCGATCTACCAGCTGGGACCGCTGCTCTGGACGCACCGGCCCGAACACACCGGCTTCCTGGGCCTGCGGTTCGGCCTCGGCACGTCGCCCTCGCGGATCCTGTTCGAGGAGCCGAACAGCAACGACACCGAAGCCCAGTACATGCAGGAAATCCAGGAGTGTATGGCGCAGTTCCGGGACGTCGAGGGCGTGCCGGTTGTTTCGCAGCTGCGCTCGGCCGGTTCCTTCGGGCTGGCCGGATCCCGCGGCCTGGTGGACGATGTGGCGCGCGGCATGATCCTGCAGCTTGTGGGGCTGCACTCGCCGGCGGAAGTGGTCCTGACCGCCATCACCTCGGCGCAGTCCAGGGAACGCTGGGGGTGGCTGCAATGGCTTCCGCACGTCGGCTCCGGCCACAGCCCGCTGGCCGGCGACCACCTCGCGGCGGGTCCCGCGGGCGGTTCCGCCCTGCTGTCCCGGCTCGAGGACCTGATCGAGACGCGCGAGGCGGCCGCCCAGGGGCCGCGCCCGGCGCTGCGGCCCGGCGTCGACCCGCTCTCCGCCGAGGTGTCGGCGCCGCTGCTGCCCACCGTCGTGGTGATCGTCGAGGACGACGCGCCGGTGGACCGCGGCCGGCTTACCCGGATGCTGGAGCGCGGCCCGGACTCCGGCGTGCACGTCATGTGGGTGGCCAGCGCCGTCCAGCAGCTTCCCGCCGCGTGCCGGGACTTCATGGCGGTCGACGGCGAACACGGCACCACCACCGGGCAGGTACGGCTCGGCCGGCACACCTTCCCCGTGAGCTGCGAAAGCCTCGACGCCGGACTCGCCGCCCAGCTGGCCCGGATGCTCTCGCCGGTGATCGACGTCGGCAAGCCGCTGGAGGACGACTCGGACCTGCCCCGCGCCGTCTCCTATGCGACTTTGATCGGCAAGGACTTCCTGGACAACCCGGCCGCCGTGGCGGAGCGCTGGACCGAAAACAACTCGGTCCGCGCCTCCGCCGTGCCCAACCGCAAGGACAACGGCACGCTCCGGGCCCTGGTCGGATCCAAGGGCATCGAACCGCTCTACCTCGACCTGAAGAACGAGGGCCCGCACGCCCTCGTCGGCGGCACCACCGGCGCCGGCAAGTCCGAGTTCCTGCAGTCCTGGGTGATGGGAATGGCCGCGGCCTACAGCCCGGACCGGGTCAGCTTCCTGTATGTGGACTACAAGGGCGGCGCCGCGTTCGCCGACTGCCTGCAGCTGCCGCATACCGTGGGCCTGGTCACCGATCTCTCCCAGCACCTTGTCCGCCGCGCCCTGACCTCGCTCCGGGCCGAGCTGCACTACCGGGAGCGGCTGCTCAACCGGAAGAAGGCCAAGGACCTGCTGGAACTCCAGCGCGAGGCGGACCCCGACGCGCCGCCGTACCTGGTCATCATTGTGGACGAGTTCGCCGCCCTGGCCACCGAGGTTCCCGAGTTCGTCGACGGCGTGGTGGACGTCGCCGCCCGCGGACGATCCCTGGGCCTGCACCTGATCCTGGCCACCCAGCGCCCGGCCGGCGTGATCAAGGAAAGCCTGCGCGCCAACACCAACCTCCGCGTGGCGCTGCGGATGGCCGATGAGGACGACGCGGTCGACATCCTGGGTGTGCCCACCGCAGCCTACTTCGACCCGTCCATCCCCGGCCGGGGCGCGGCGAAGACCGGCCCCGGCCGGATCCAGGGCTTCCAGACCGGCTACGCCGGCGGCTGGACCACAGAGAAGCCGCAGCGGCCGCAGATCGAGATCGTCGAGATGGCGTTCGGCTCCGGTCCCGCCTGGGCCGCCCCGGCTTCCGGGACCCCGGTCAAGGAAGAACCGGCCGGACCCAACGACATCGCCCGGATGACGGCCAACATCATCAAGGCCGCCGACGTGCTCTCGATCGAGCCGCCGCGCAAACCCTGGCTGGACGAACTGGCCACGAGCTACGACTTCTCCCGGCTGCCGAACCCCCGCACCGATGAGCGGCTCCTGCTCGGTGTGGCGGACGACCCGGCGCACCAGGACCAGCCCACGGTGTTTTACGAACCGGACCGGGACGGCAACATGGCCGTTTACGGCACCGGCGGCTCGGGCAAGTCCGCGGCCCTGCGCGGGATCGCCATCGCCGCCGCGGTCACCCCCCGCGGCGGCCCGGTCAACGTTTACGGCATCGACTGCGGTTCCGCGGGGCTGAAGATGCTCGACGAGCTCCCGCACGTCGGCGAGATCATCAGCGGCGACGACGTCGAACGCGTGGGCCGGCTGCTGCGCTGGCTGCGCGAGCTCGCCGACGACCGGTCGGCACGGTATTCGGAAGTCCGCGCGTCCACCATCGTGGAGTACCGCACGCTGGCGGACCGGCCGGCGGAGAAGCGGATCTTTGTGCTGGTGGACGGCATGTCCGCCTTCCGCGAAGCCTACGAATACAGCAGGCTCTCGGCGCTCTGGGACATCTTCCTGCAGCTCGCCACCGACGGCCGGCCGCTCGGCATCCACCTCGTGGTCAGCGGGGACCGGCCCAACTCGGTGCCGGCCTCGCTGCTGGCCTCGATCCAGCGCCGGCTGGTGCTCCGGCTCTCCTCCGAGGACGACTACCTGTCGATGGACGTGCCCAAGGACGTCCTGGGGGCGGCCTCGCCTCCGGGCCGCGGCCTGCTGGGCAACCTCGAGGTGCAGCTCGCGGTCCTCGGCGGCAACTCCAACCTGGCCGTGCAGGCCCGCGAGGTGCACAAGCTCAGCGAGGCCATGCTGCGCCAGGGCGTGGAACGCGCCCCGCAGATCGAACGCCTGCCGGACCAGATCGACCTCGACATCCTGCCCGCGGGCAGCCCGGACCTGCCGGTGATCGGCGTCGACGACGAGACCCTCCAGCCGGCCGAGATCCTGGCCAAGGGCCCGCTCCTGCTCGCCGGTCCGCCGGGCTCGGGCCGCACCGTGGCGCTGGTGACCCTGGCGTACGCACTGCGGCGGTCCAACCCCGGCGTCGAACTGATCTATGTCGGTTCCCGGCGTTCCGCCGCGGCGGCGCTGAAGATCTGGGACCGTTCCGTGGTGGGCGCGGACGACGTCGAGGAAGCGATCGACGAACTGGTGGACTACTCGACCGGGACGCCGGGCAAGCTGGCGATCTTCATCGAGGGCCTGACCGAGTTCACTGACACCGGCGCGGAGTCCGGGATCGAGCGGCTCGTCACGGCCTCCATCAAGGCCGAGCAGTGGGTGGTGGGCGAATCCGAGACGTCCACCTGGTCCTCGGCCTGGTCCCTTGGCCAGCCGTTCAAGTCCGGCCGCCGCGGGCTGCTGCTCAACCCCGGCGACATCGACGGCGACAGCCTGCTCAGCACCCCGCTGGGCCGGATCAGCACCGAGTTCATCCCCGGCCGCGGCTACATCGTGGGCCGCGGCAAGGTCCGCAAGCTGCAGATCGCCCTGCCTCCCGGGAACCGGAACTAAGCGGAACGGGTCGCCGACGTCACTCCCGGCACCCCTTATATGTATCGATGATTGTCGATACACTGATGGGAACCGCAATCCAAGGAGAACCACATGCCTGCTATCCGAATCTACGAATCCGCCCTCTGCTGTGATACCGGTGTTTGCGGTCCCGACGTGGACCAGTCCCTGGTGGATGTGACCGCGGATGTGCGTTACCTCCAGGGCCTCGGTGCCGACATTGCCCGTTACAACCTCGCCAGCGAACCGACCGCCTTCGCGGATGACGGGACGGTCCGTGGATTTATGCACCTGGTCGGATCCAAGGGCCTCCCGCTCACCATCGTCGACGGCGTCACGGTCGCCACTGGGACCTACCCGAGCCGGGGAGAGTTGCTGGGGTTGGCCGGATTGGGCGGAGCCGGCGTCGAACCGCAGTCCCGACCGGAACTCGGCGTGAGTGAAAAGTCCGGCGGCTGCTGCGGCGGCTCAACGAGCTGCTGCTAGGTCCGGCGTGAAGTTTCTCCAAAACGCGCCCCGGTTCCTGTTCTTCACCGGCAAGGGCGGGGTGGGCAAGACCTCCGTAGCGTGTGCAACAGCGCTTACCCTGGCCAAGACCGGCAGGAAGGTCCTGCTGGTCAGCACCGACCCCGCATCCAATGTCGGGCAGGTTTTCGGACTGACTATCCGGAACACCGTCACTGCCATCCATGATGTTCCGGGCCTCTCTGCCCTGGAAATTGACCCGGAGCAGGCAGCCGAGGCCTACCGGGAACGGATCATCGGACCCGTCCGGGGACTCCTGCCCGAGACGGAACTGGCCGGCATCGCCGAGAGCCTCTCGGGTTCCTGCACCACGGAGATCGCCTCCTTCGACGAGTTCACCAACCTGCTCACCGACCGGACCGCCTACGGGGAGTATGACCACGTCGTCTTCGATACCGCCCCGACGGGTCACACGATCCGCCTGCTGCAGCTGCCCGGCTCGTGGACCGATTTTCTGGCGGCAGGCAAGGGAGACCCGTCCTGCCTGGGCCCCATGTCAGGACTTGAGAAGCACAAGCAGGTATACGCCAGGGCAGTCCAGGCCCTCACGGACCCGGCCCGTACACGCCTCGTGCTGGTCAGCCGTGCGCAGACATCGTCACTGAGTGAGATTGAGCGGACCTATTTCGAACTCAACCAGATCGGCATCGGGGGCGGTTACGTCGTCGTCAACGGCGTCCTGCCTGAAGCCGCCGGTGAAGAGGAGCTGGCGCAGGCCCTCCGGGCCAGGGAAGCTGCGGCCATCGCTGCCATCCCCGCCGCGGTCGCCGCCCTACCCCGCGATGTTCTGGAGCTGAAGCCGGGCAATATGGTCGGCATCCCGGCGCTTGAGTCCCTGTTCGCGGCCACGTCCGGCGCCGGTATCACTGATGATGCGGCGCTGGCCACCGAAGTGGAGGACGCTCCGCTGGCTGTCCTGGTGGACGAAGTGGAGCTCGACGGTCACGGCCTGGTGATGTGCATGGGCAAGGGCGGGGTGGGGAAGACCACCGTTGCTGCCGCCATCGCGGTCGCACTGGCCAAACGCGGGCATGCGGTCCACCTCACCACGACCGATCCGGCAGCGCACCTCACCGAAACACTCCACGGTTCCATCCCCGGCCTGACGGTTTCACGCATCGATCCGGAAGCGGCCATCCAGGAATACCGACGCCATGTGATGGAAACCAGGGGCCGGAGTCTGGACGATGACGGACGCGCGGCCCTCGCCGAGGACCTCATGTCCCCGTGCACGGAGGAGGTGGCTGTGTTCCGGCAGTTCTCCAGGGTGGTCCAGGAATCGCGCCGCCACTTCGTGGTGATGGACACGGCACCGACCGGACACACGCTGCTGCTCCTGGATGCCACGGGTTCCTACCACGGCGAGATCTCCCGCCAGGTGGGCGACACCATGGGGTTCGTGACGCCGCTGATGCGGCTTCAGGATCCGGCGCAGACCAAGGTTCTTCTCGTCACGCTTGCCGAAACGACACCCGTGCTTGAAGCCGAAGAGTTGAAGAGTGACTTGGAAAGGGCCGGGATCCACCCGTGGGCCTGGGTTATCAACAACTCGATCGCCGCCGCACACCCGCAGACGCCGTTCCTGCGGGCCCGCGCCGCGAGCGAAATGGAACAGATCGCCAAGGTGCACACCCTGACGGACCGGGTTGCCCTCATCCCGCTGCTGCCCGAAGAGCCCATCGGTGAAGGGAAGTTGTCGGCCCTGACCGCCCTCAGCTGCCAGCCTGCCTAACGCTGAACCACAGCCCCGCCGCCCTGTGACCTACAGGGACGCCAGAAGGCCGGCTGTCTGCTCAATTGCGCCGGGGACAAGGGAGTAGTACGCCCAGGTGCCGCGCTTTTCGCGGTGCAGCAGGCCGGCGTCGACCAGGATCTTGAGGTGGTGCGACACGGTGGGCTGCCCCAGATCCAGCGGTTCGGTGAGGTCGCAGACGCAGGCCTCCCCGGCTTCGGCGCCCTTGACAATGGAAAGCAGGCGCAATCTGTTGGGGTCGGCAAGCGCCTTGAAGACCAAGGCTTTCTGCTTCGCCTCCTCAGCGCCCAGGACTGGCATTCCTGCCGGGGTCCGGCAGGATTCATCCGTAGCCGGCGTGAGCGTGGGCAGCGAGTTCATGTACCCATTATGCCCCGATATTGACAATCATCAATATTGCCAGCCACGGGGCCTGGATCGGGAGCGCCCCGCTATGGGCCGGCTGTTTCAGACCTGCGTGGGAGAACGATCTTGTCCGCGGTGCGGGCCGCGGCGGGGAACAGGATGAGGAGGAGGCCCAGGCCTATTGCCGCGCCGACGAGCTGCGCTATGACAAAGCCGGGAACCGAAGCTGGTGCGATGCCGGCGAAGGTGTCACTAAAGATGCGGCCGACGGTCACGGCCGGGTTCGCGAACGACGTCGAGGACGTGAACCAGTAAGCGGCCCCGATATATGCGCCCACCGCCGGTGCGGCTAAGGCGCCGCGGGAGGTGGCAGCCAGCGCGAAAATCAGCAGGACGAGCCCGGCGGTCGCGACCACTTCACCCAGCAGATGGCCCGTGGTTGCGCGCTCTTTCGCAGAGATGGACGTGCCCACTTCAAACATGGCATTTGCGAGCACGCTGCCGCTGACCGCCCCCACTGTCTGGGCTGCAACATAGGTGCCCAGCTCCGGGAGGGTCGGTCCGGTGCCGCTGCGTCGACCCAGGATCCAATCGGCGAGGGAAACCGCAGGGTTGAAATGCGCGCCGCTCACGGGCCCGAGCATCAGGATCAGCACCGTCAGGCCCAGCATCGTGGCGATGCTGTTCTGCAGAAGCTGCAGGCCGATGTCACCGGGGGAGAGCTGCTGGGCGGCGATCCCGGAGCCGACGACGATGGTCACGAGCAAACTGGTGCCGAGCAGTTCAGCGATGGCACGGCGCCATAGCGGCGGCTGGTTGGAGGTCATGGAAACAGCTTGACGGAAAGGATTGACTCAGTCAAAATTGAAACAATGGATACTGAGACATTGGCCGGCTTTCGGGTGCGGGTGGCCAGGCACGCGGCCCTCGCCGACCCTGCGCGCCTGCGCATCGTTGATCTGCTCACCCTGGGGGATTTCTCCCCGACAGAGCTGCAGGCAGAGCTGGGGATGCCGTCGAATCTGCTGTCCCACCACTTGCGCGTGCTCGAAGCGGCCGGGCTGGCAACCCGCCACCGCTCCGAGGCCGACAGGCGCCGGAGCTACCTCCGGCTTGCTGCCGGCGCCCTGGACGGGCTGGTGCCCGGGGCCGGCCGCGGGGCACGCCGCGTCATGTTCGTCTGCACGCGAAACAGTGCACGCTCGCAGCTGGCCGCCGCCCTCTGGCAGCAGATCAGCGACATCCCGTCGGGGTCGGCGGGAACGCATCCCGCTGACCACATTGCCCGGGGGGCCATCGAGGTCGCCCGTCGTCACGGACTGAAGCTCGCCGATATTCCTCCCCGCCAGCTGGACCATGCGGCGGTGGAGGGGGACCTGATGGTGACGGTGTGCGACAACGCCCATGAGGAGCTGGCCGGACTGGTCGGCGTGCACTGGTCGGTGCCGGATCCTCTGCGTCTGGGCACCGCAGAGGCCTTCGAGCATGCCTTCTCCGACATTGCCCACCGCATCAACCACCTCGCACCGCGCGTTCTCGCCGTCTGAACCCACGCCGACTGCACTAATATTGACAACCATCAATCTATTGCCCGATACTCTCTGTATCGACCATCGTCAATGTCTATGGAGCGGCGCGGAACGGGCACAGAGACCTCAACCAGACCATGCAACACCTAACTGATCCCAGGAGAACCCCTTGAGCACCGAAACCGCCCGGAAGCCCTCCGTCCTGTTCGTCTGCGTCCACAATGCGGGACGGTCGCAGATGGCTGCCGCCTTCCTCACCACCCTGTCCCAGGGCCGGATCGAGGTCCGCTCCGCCGGGTCCCAGCCCGCCGACACGGTCAACCCGGCCGCCGTCGCGGCCATGGCCGAACTCGGCATCGACATGTCCGCCGAGATCCCCAAAGTCCTCACCACCGAGGCCGTCAAGGAATCCGACGTCGTGATCACCATGGGCTGCGGGGACACCTGCCCGATCTTCCCGGGCAAGCGCTACGAGGACTGGGAACTCGAAGACCCGGCCGGCCAGGGCGTCGAGTCCGTCCGCCCCATCCGAGACGACATCAGGTCCCGCATCGAGGACCTGATCGCCTCCCTCACCCCCGCCGCCAAATAGGAGCAGGACCATGAGCGCCGACACCGGAAACGCCGACACCGGAAACACTGACCAGCTGATCATCATCGGGTCCGGCCCCGCCGGCTACACCGCCGCGATCTACGCCGCCCGGGCCGGCCTGGAGCCGCTCGTCATCGCCGGAGCGGTCACCGCCGGAGGCGCCCTGATGAACACCACCGAGGTGGAAAACTTCCCCGGCTTCCCCGCCGGCATCCAGGGCCCCGAACTCATGGACGGGCTCCAGGCCCAGGCCGAGAAATTCGGCGCCCGGGTGGTGTTCGACGACGTCACCGAAGTGACGCTGACCGGCCACCTCAAGCGCGTCGTCACCGGAGCCGGCACCACCCACGAAGCACCCGCGGTCATCCTCGCCACCGGCTCCGCCTACAAGGAACTCGGCCTGCCGGAGGAGAAGAAGTTCAGCGGCCACGGCGTCTCCTGGTGCGCCACCTGCGACGGGTTCTTCTTCCGCGAACAGGACATCATCGTCGTCGGCGGCGGAGACTCGGCCATGGAGGAGGCCACCTTCCTAACCAGGTTCGGCAAGTCCGTCACCGTCGTGGTCCGCAAGGGCGAGCTCCGCGCCTCCCGGATCATGGCCCAGCGCGCCAAGGACAACCCCAAGATCCGCTTCGCCTGGAACTCCGCCATCACCGCCATCCACGGGGACGCCAAGGTCACCGGCGTCACCCTGACCGACACCCGCACCGGCGAAACCCGCGAACAGGCCGCCACCGGCATCTTCGTCGCGATCGGCCACCTCCCGCGCACCGAACTGCTCACCGGCCAGGTCGACCTCGACGCCGAGGGCTACATCAAAGTGGATTCACCCACGACCGTCACCAACCTCAGCGGGGTCTTCGCGTGCGGGGACGCCGTGGACCACCGCTACCGCCAGGCCATCACCGCAGCCGGCACCGGCTGCGCCGCCGCCCTCGACGCCGAACGCTACCTCGCCGCGTTAGAGGACGCGGACAGCATCGCCACGGCACTGGTTGAAGAGCCCACCCACGCCTGACCCCAAACGGAGAGGGGGTGAGCTGAATGAAGACAGGATGCTGCAGTGACTCCGGTTGCTGCGACGACGATCAGGACTGCTGCTAACACCCTCCCGCCTGCCGGTCCCACCAAGGACCGGCAGGTGCCTCCCAACAGAACCGTCAAACCTACGGATGAAACAGAGGACACCATGGATTCAGCGAAGAACCTCCGCGTTGCCATCATCGGCGCCGGCCCCGTCGGCCTCGCCGCCGCAGCGCACCTGATCGAACGCGGCATCGAGCCGCTGATCCTCGAAGCCGGCACCACCGCGGCCGCGGCCATCGAGCAGTGGCGCCATATCCGGTTGTTCTCCCCGTGGCAGTACAACACCGATGCCGCCGCCGTCCGCCTGCTCGCCGCCACCGGCTGGGAATCAACTGAGCCGACGGCGCTGCCCACCGGCGGCGAACTCATCGACCAGTACCTCACCCCACTCGCCGCGCTCCCCTCGATCGCGTCCCGCCTGCACACCGGCGCCCGCGTCGTCGCAGTGACCCGGCAGGGCATGGACAAAACCCACAGCCGCAACCGCGACACCACACCCTTTGTGGTCCGGGTCGAACACACCGACGGCGAAGTCCGCGACTACCAAGCTGCCGGCGTCATCGACGCCTCAGGCACCTGGTCCACCCGCAACCCGCTCGGAGCCTCCGGACTCCCCGCCCTCGGCGAAGCCGCCGCCGCTGAACGGATTACCTCACCGCTGCCGGACGTCCTGGGCCGAGACCGCAGGACGTTCGAGGGCCGCACGGCGCTCGTGGTCGGCGCCGGCCACTCCGCCGCCAACACCCTGCTCAACCTCTCCGAGCTCGCAGCGCAGGTGCCCGGGACAAAGATCGTGTGGGCCATCCGCGGCGCATCCGCCGCCAAGGTCTACGGCGGCGGTGACGCCGACGGGTTGGCCGCCCGCGGCCAGCTCGGCAGCCGTCTCCGCAGCCTCGTCGAATCAGGCGCCGTCGAACTTCACACCGGCTTCGGGATCGCCGGCATAACCGCAGACGGCGGCTCCGTCACGCTGACCGCAAGCGACGGCCGTACCCTCGAAGCCGACGTCGTGGTTCCGGCCACCGGGTTCCGCCCCGACCTGGACATCCTCCGGGAACTCCGGCTCGAACTGGACCCCGGCGTCGAGGCCCCGCGGGAGCTCGGCCCGCTGATCGACCCCGAATTCCACTCCTGCGGCACCGTCGAACCCCACGGCGCCCGGATGCTGGCCCACCCGGAGCAGGACTTCTACATCGTCGGCATGAAGTCCTACGGCCGGGCCCCGACCTTCCTGCTCGCCACCGGCTACGAACAGGTCCGCTCCGTCGCGGCCGCCCTGGCCGGAGACCGGGAAGCTGCCGACACCGTCCAGCTCGAACTCCCCGAAACCGGCGTCTGCTCCTCCGACATCGGCTCCAGCTGCGACGTCCCCGCCGCCGTACCCGCTGGATTTGTCGCGGAAGCCTCCGGCGGCTGCTGCGGAGCACCCGAACCTGTCCTCGTCGGATTCCCCACCGGCCTTGCCCACGGCCGTTCCGGCGAAAACTGACCGTCTTCCCCTGCTTGCGTCCACTGATCACACTGGAGAGCTGACATGACTGACCACCACGAACACGGCCTGGGCCTGCAGGACAACACCGAACTCCTGCACCGGACCAGCGCGCGCCTGTCCGACCGGTTCGCCGGCGTGTTCGCCGCAGAAACGGTCGAACGCTACGTCTTCGAGTCCTACACCGCCTCGGCCCGGACCGCGAAGATCAAAGCGTACCTGCCCTCCACCACCGAACACTTCGCCAACGACCGGCTCAACGCTTTGGCGAAATCCAAGGGCGCAGTCACCAGCGACGTCCCGGAGGTGCTGTTCGTCTGCGTGCAGAACGCTGGCCGGTCCCAGATGGCCGCAGCCCTACTCACCGTAGAGGCCAAGGGCAGGATCCGCGTCCGGTCCGCCGGATCCCTGCCGGCCGCCGAACTGGACCCCGCCGTCGTCGCCGCGATGTCCGAAATGGGCCTGGACCTGACCAAGGACTATCCCAAACCCCTCACCGACGATGTCGTGCGCGCCTCCGATGTGGTGATCACGATGGGTTGCGGCGACTCCTGCCCGATCTACCCTGGCAAACGCTACGAAGACTGGGAGCTTGCAGACCCGGCCGGGCTGCCCGTTGCGGCCGTGCGGATCATCCGCGATGAGATCCACGACCGGGTCAAGGCACTGGCAGCATCACTGCTCACCACCCCCGACGCAGACAAGGAAGAATCACACGCATGACCCAGACCACGAAAAAGCCCAGCGTCCTGTTCGTCTGCAGCAAGAACGGCGGGAAGTCCCAGCTCGCCGCCGGGCTCATGAACCAGCTCGCAAACGGGACGGTCACGGTGCACTCTGCCGGGACCAAACCCGGCCAGTCGCTGAATCCCCAGTCCGTAGACGCACTGGCAGAACTCGGCATCGACATCACCGGCGAGCACCCCAAACACGTCACCGCCGAAGTACTGGACGAGATCGACGTCGTCATCGTTCTGGGCAATGAGGCGAAAGTCGAACCCCCCGAGGGCAAGCGGCTGGAGGTCTGGGATACGGATGAGCCCTCCGAGCGCGGCATCGAAGGGTTGGAACGCATGCGCCTGGTCCGGGACGACATCAAGGCCCGGGTCCGGAAGCTGTATGCGGAGCTCACCGGGAGCTAGTGGTCATTTTGCTAGTTCGTCGGGGGTCAGACGGAGCCTGGACGTTTTCGCGCCAGTGTCCTGGCCAGCGGGACATGCTCATTCTTCGCACCCGCGACCGGGCACAATGACACTGTGTCCATCCGCTGGTCCGGGCGCGGGGCATGTCCCTTTGGGCCGGTGTCCAGCCCAGGGGGACATGCCCATTCTTCGCACCCGCGACCGGGCATAATGGCACTATGTCCATCCGCTGCCCCCGGCGCGGGGCATCTCCCTGGGCCCGGCGATCGCGCCCCTGGACGCGACCATCCTCGCAGTCCGGGGGCGGGATGGGGAGGGGTGCCCATCGACAGTTTTTCGCGGCGCAGGGTAGGTTCTAGGCAATGGATCTTCCGGAACAGCCGGGAGCCACTGGGGGACACCGATCTGGATCGGGTCCGTTTCAAGTGCTGAAGGAGATTTTCGAATGGCTATTTGGGGTGCAGACATTGCTCAGCTCAAGACTCTTGGGACGAAGCTGCAGGCGGGTTCGTCGGAGATCGACAAGCAGAAGTCGATGCTGACCAAGGTGCTTGAGGGCACCGACTGGAAGGGGCCGGACGCCGACAAGTTCCGCAGCGAATGGAACGGCCAGCACGTTGCCTCGCTGGCGAAGGTCTCGCAGGCGCTGCAGGAGGCCGGCAAGCAGGCCAGCCGCAACGCCACCGAGCAGGAAAGCGCCTCCCGCTAGTCGGAGATCACTGCCTTGGCCCGGACGCACGAAGCGTCCGGGCCAAGGCTGTTTAACGCCGGCGCCCCGGCCCACAATCCTGACCGGACAATGTCGGTGATCTAAGGCAGGATAGGTCTGTGAGCACAGGGAAGACTGCAGCAGGCACCGAAACACCGACCCCGTCCGAGGACATCCGCGAAGAGTACGAAAACCTGGTTGAACAGGTCCGCAAGCACCGCTTCGCGTACTACCAGGACGACGCGCCGATCATTTCCGACCCCGAGTTCGACGAACTCTACCGGCGGCTGGAAACGATCGAGGCCCTGCACCCGGAACTCGTGGCCAACGATTCACCCACGCAGGAGGTGGGCGGCGAAGTGTCCGCCGCCTTTGCCGCCGTCGAACATCTGCAACGTATGTACAGCCTTGAGGACGTCTTCTCACTCGAAGAGCTGGAGGCCTGGATCGCCAAGGCGGAAGCCAACATCACCAAGCTCGGCAACGGGACGCCGGCGTGGCTGACCGAGCTCAAGATCGACGGCCTGGCCGTCAACCTGCTCTACCGCGACGGCGTACTGATCCGCGCCGCCACCCGCGGCGACGGCACCACGGGGGAGGACATCACCCACAACGTCCTCACCATCAAGGAAATCCCGCAGCAGCTCAACGGCGACGGCTTCCCGGCCGAGATGGAGGTCCGCGGCGAGGTCTTTATCCCCTCCAAGGATTTCGCCGCATTCAACGAGGCCCTGATCGAGGCCGGCAAGGCGCCGCTCGCCAACCCGCGCAACGCCGCCGCCGGCTCGCTGCGCCAGAAGGACCCGGCAGAGACCGCCAAACGGCCGCTGCGGATGTACGTGCACGGCATCGGCGCGCGCGAAGGCCTCGAAACGGCGAGCCAGTCGGACACCTACCGCCAGCTCGCCGAGTGGGGCCTGCCCACCAGCCCCTACTTCGAGGTCCTGCCCACCCTCAAAGACGTGCTGGAATTCATCACCCGCTACGGCGACAAACGGCACAGCCTCAGCCACGAGATCGACGGCATCGTGGTCAAGGTGGACCACTTCGCCACCCAGCGGGCCCTCGGCTACACCTCCCGGGTGCCGCGCTGGGCCGTCGCGTACAAGTATGCGCCGGAGGAAGTCCATACCAAGCTGCTGGACATCTCGGTCAATGTGGGCCGCACCGGCCGCGTGACCCCGTACGCCTTGATGGAACCGGTCAAGGTGGCCGGCTCCACGGTGGAAATGGCCACCCTGCACAACCAGGAAGTCGTCAAGGCCAAGGGCGTGAAAATCGGCGACATCGTGGTGCTGCGCAAGGCCGGGGACGTCATCCCGGAGATCGTGGGCCCGGTCCTGGCCCTCCGGGACGCCCAGGATCCGCCCGTCCGCGACTTCGTGATGCCCACCGTGTGCCCCGCCTGCGGCACGCCCCTGGCGCCGGCGAAGGAGGGGGACGTGGACATCCGCTGCCCCAACTCCCGCTCGTGCCCGGCTCAGTTGCGCGAACGCGTGTTTCACCTCGCCGGCCGCGGCGCCTTCGACATCGAGGCGCTCGGCTGGGAGGCGGCCATCGCCCTGACCCAGCCGGCGGAGCCCGACGTCGGGCCGCTCACCACCGAGGCGAATCTGTTCCGGCTCACCGCCGCTGACCTCGCTGAGGTCCGGATCCGGCGGGAAAAGCGCTCCAAGGGCGTGGCAACCGGAGAGTTCGAACTGGTGCCGTACTTCTACAGCAAGGGCACCGCCAAGATCCCGTCCAAGCCGACGGCCACCACGGACAAGCTCTTCCGGGAACTGGAAAAGGCCAAGAGCCAGCCGCTTTGGCGCGTCCTCGTGGCTTTGTCCATCCGGCACGTCGGCCCGCGGGCCTCCCGCGCCCTCGCGACCGCGTTGGGGTCCATGGATGCGATCCGGAAGGCATCGGAAGAGGAGCTCGCCAACGTCGACGGCGTCGGCCCGGTGATCGCCGCGGCCCTGACCGAATGGTTCGCCGAGGACTGGCACCGCGAGATCGTCGACAGCTGGGCGTCCGACGGCGTCCGGATGGAGGACGAGCGGGACGAGTCCATGCCGCGCACCCTGGCAGGGCTGACCATAGTGGTCACCGGAAGCCTCGAGGGCTTCAGCCGGGACGAGGCGAAAGAGGCCATCCTGATCCGGGGAGGCAAGGCGGCCGGCTCTGTCTCGAAGAACACCAGCTATGTGGTGGCCGGTGAGAACGCGGGCACCAAGCTGGACAAGGCCGAACAGCTCGGCGTTCCCGTGCTGGATGAAGACGGCTTCCGCGCACTTCTCGCCGACGGGCCCGACGGCGGTCCGGGGGCGGCTGCGGAACCGGCGGCTGCGGAACCGGCGGCTGCGGACGCTGAGAACGGCGACGGGGAGGGCGCTCCTAAGCATGCCGATGAAGACCACCAGGATGTGGTGACCGAATGAGCGCCCACCCCACCGAACCGCTGGACGCCGGAGCCGGGCCGGATCTGGCCGCGCTGCTGGAACTGGCGCAGACGGCGGCGGCGGCCGGGGCGGCCGTGCTGGCCGGCAGGAACGCGGCCGGGCTGGACGTCAGCAACAAGGGCGACGCGGGTGACTGGGTGACCGCCTTCGACCTCGCCGCGGAAACCGCAGTGCGCCACGTCATCACCGCGGCGCGGCCGTTCGACACCGTAACCGGGGAGGAAGGCGGCACCATCCTCCCGGCGTCACCCAGCGGCTACCGCTGGTCCATCGACCCGCTCGACGGCACCACCAATTTCAGCCGCAACATTCTCTACTACGGCACCTCCGTGGCCGTGGCGGATCCCGACGGCGCCTGGCTGGCCGGCGTCGTCAACGCCCCAGCGCTGGGCCGGACCTACTACGCGTCCCGCGGCCACGGCGCCTGGCTTGAAGAAAAAGGCCGTCTGACGCAGTTGTTCGGCCCGGACGCGGGGCGGGCCGGCCAGATCCTGGCGACCGGGTTCAGCTACGACCCGGCGGTCCGGGCCGAACAGGCCGCCGGGCTGGGCAGCATCATGGCGGGCTTCGCGGATGTCCGCCGGCTTGGCTCCGCGGCGCTGGACCTCTGCCTGGTGGCCGATGGAACCCATGATGCCTACGGCGAACGGGGCCTCAACGAGCACGACTTCGCCGCCGGCGCCCTGATCGCGGAGGAGGCCGGCTGCTGGGTGCGCCGTCCCCGGTTCACCAGCGTGCTCGACGGCGGGCCCTCCGACGAGGAGCGGCTCGCAGCCTGGACCTGCGCCGGGACGCTGGAACTCGCCGGCAAGTTCCCGCTGTGAGGTGCTGAGGCGCTGAGCGTGAGACTCAGAGGCGGGCCGAACTGATAGTTTTTTCACGGAAACGACCCGTAGGTGTGTTGCCCGACGCACCCGCCCGTAGCATGGACAGGTGCATCCTCAGATCATCATTCGCCCTGCCGTCCCGGCCGACTACGACGCCGTCGCCCGCATCACCCGGGACGCCTACCTGGCCGCGGGCTACTTTGAGAGCGCCGACCACCCCTATATGCGCCAGATCCAGGAAGTGCCCAAGCGGGCCGCGAATGCCACTATCTGGGTGGCGGAACGCGCCGGGACGATTGTCGCGTCCGTGACGCTCGCCGTCGCCGGCGAACCCTACGCGGACATTGCCTACGGCGATGAGCTTGAATTCCGCATGCTCGTGGTGGATCCGGCCGTCCAGCGCAGCGGAGCCGGCAAGGCCATGGTCCATGCCATCCTGGAGCACGCGAGGTCGCTGCCCGGTATCCACGCTGTGGCCCTGACCACCGGCGTGACCTGGGAAAGCGCCCACGGCCTCTACCAAAAGACCGGCTTCCAACGCGCCCCCGAGCGCGACTGGGTGGTCCCGGACACGGACATCAGGCTGCTCGTCTACCGCCAGGAGCTTTAGTCCGGCCGCTGCTGCAGACAGGCCCCGTCATACTGGATGCGTGGCGCGGATGGAAATGGTGAGTGTCCCGGGGGGAGTCGTATCGCTGCATGACGCGCGCCGGAAGCGCCGGTGGGCAGTAGAACTTCAGCCCTTCGAGATCGGAAAGTTTCCGGTCACGGCACACCAGCTTGGCGCGCTGTCCGGTGGAAAGCCGGGAGCCGGGCCGCAGCATCCCGCTGTCAGTGTGAGCTGGATTGATGCCATTGAGCTCTGCAATGCTGCATCGAAATCCTACGGACTCGCCCCGTCCTACGTTGTGCACGGCAACGATGTGCGGTGGATTGTCTGCGCGGAGGGCTTCCGGTTACCGACCGAAGCCGAATGGGAGTTTGCCTGCCGGGCAGGGTCCAGCACACCGCACTACGGTCCGCTCCCGGAAGTGGCCTGGACGAGCCACGACCGTGTGTCGTCGCCTCAACCGGTCGGATTGAAACTCCCCAACGAGCTTGGACTCTTCGACACCCTCGGAAACGTCTGGGAGTGGTGCTGGAACCTTTTGGACCCGGCCCGCTACAACGACTACAGGGTCTTCCGCGGTGGCGGATTCGCCGATCCCTCATGGAGCGTGCGCGCATCCGCCCGCCGGGGAGGAGCACCAGGGACTCGTCTCGACGATGTTGGATTCCGGGTTGCGCGGGGAGGATTCCGGTGCGTTGACGAAGCGCAAGGGTGGTCGGCAGCCGAGGATCACGAGCGTGCCGCGGGCCAGGGCCTGCTGCCATTTGGCTGGACTCCGCTCCGCTGAACGGACTTCGTCGACTGCCGTGGAGTCGGAACCGGTGCGAGCCGCCGTCGTCCGCCGGCGAGCTGTGATCCCGGCCAGTGGACGCAGCTCCGGGTAGGGTTGGCGATCAGGGCACAATTCCTGACGCACGCTGGGAACGGCACGAGTACAGCTGGAGGATTCATGGCACCGCACATCCCCGATTCGATCGACGAGAAGCTCCTTGGTCTCTATCTGTCGGACCACCTGACCGGTGCCACCGCCGGCGTTTCCCGGATCGGACGGATGGCCGAGGCCTTCTCCGATACCCCGGTGGCCAAGGAACTCGCGGAGCTGAGCGCGGACATTGGCCGGGAACAGGACATACTCCGCGGGCTGATCCATGACCTTGGTGTGCGCCAGCGTCCGCACCGCCAGGCGGCGGCGTGGCTCGTCGAACGCGCCGGACGGCTCAAACTCAACGGCCGCATAGTGAGCCGTTCCCCTATGACCATGGTGCTGGAAGCCGAACTGATGCGCGCCGCGATCCTGGGCAAGCTCGGCGGCTGGCAGACCCTCGAAGAACTGGCACCCGATCTTGGTCTCGATCCGGCCAGGTTCGCGGCGCTTGGCGACGAGGCCCGCTCGCAGATCGACGTCCTCAGCCGGGTCCACGAGCACGCCCGCCGCAACGCCTTCCGCAAGCACGGGGACATCACCACCTGACCACAACGCGGGGTCACCTACGGCCCATCCCGGCGATCCGGATGGGCCGCAAGTGACCCCGCGTTGCTTGTTGGCCAGGCAGACGCCGTCGGCGCCGGCTGACAATCCGCCGAGGTGAGAGTTCGCGCCGATGTTTGCGCGGCAAAACATCGGCGCGAAGTCTCACCTCGGCGGGAAGCACCCCTGCGGGCAGACGCCGTCGGGCAGTATCAGTCGGGCAGTAACAGCAGTTCAACCCACGTAGACTGGGACGGAAAATAATCCGAACCTGCAGGGGAGATCCATGGCTGCGATCAACCGCGACGACGTCGCGCATCTCGCGCGTCTCGCGCACATCGAGATGAGTGCTGAAGAGCTGGACAGGATGGCCGGCGAACTGGCCGTCATCGTCGATTCGGTGAAATCCGTCAGCGAAGCCGCCGGTGACGACGTCCCGGCCACGTCCCACCCGATCCCGCTGACGAACGTGTTCCGCGACGACGTTGTGGGCCACACGTTCACGGCCGAGCAGGCACTCTCCGGCGCCCCCGACGCGTACGAAGGCCGCTTCAAGGTCCCGGCAATCCTGGATGAGGGCTAAGAACATGTCTGAGAACAACGAACTGATCCGCTCCTCCGCCGCGGTGCTCGCCGGCAAGCTGGCCGCCCGCGAAGTCTCCGCCGTCGAGGTCACCCAGGCCCACCTGGACCGCATAGCCGCCGTCGACGGCAAGGTCCACGCCTTCCTGCACGTCAACACGGACGAGGCGCTCGCCGTCGCCGCCGAGGTGGACGCGATCCGCGCCGCAGGCGGGGCCGCCGCCGAAGAGCTGCACACGCTCGCCGGTGTGCCGATCGCCGTCAAGGACCTGATCGTCACGATCGGCCAGCCCACCACGGCCGGCTCGAAGATCCTCGAGGGCTGGCACAGCCCCTACGACGCCACCGTCGTCGAGCGCCTCCGCGCCGCGAAGATGCCGATCCTGGGCAAGACCAACCTGGACGAATTCGCAATGGGCTCCTCCACCGAGCATTCCGCCTTCGGCCCCACCCGCAACCCGTGGGACCTGGACCGGATCCCGGGCGGCTCCGGCGGCGGTTCCGCTGCCGCCGTCGCGGCCTTTGAAGCGCCGCTGGCCCTCGGCACGGACACCGGCGGTTCCATCCGGCAGCCCGGCGCCGTCACCGGCACCGTGGGAGTGAAGCCCACCTACGGCGGCGTATCCCGTTACGGCGCCATCGCCATGGCCTCCTCGCTGGACCAGATCGGCCCGGTTTCCCGCACTGTGCTGGACTCGGCGCTGCTGCACCAGGTCATCGGCGGGCACGATCCGCGCGACTCCACCTCGCTGCCGGACCCGCTGGAGGACCTCGTCGCCGCCGCGTCGATCGGCAACGTGCGCGGCATGAAGATCGGCATCATCAAGGAACTCCACGGCGAGGGCTACCAGGCCGGCGTCGAAAACCGCTTCAACGAATCCCTCGAGCTGCTCAGGGGCGCCGGCGCCGAAATCGTCGAGGTCTCCTGCCCCAACTTCAAGTACGCCCTGGGCGCCTACTACCTGATCATGCCCTCCGAGGCATCCTCCAACCTGGCCAAGTTCGACGGCGTCCGGTACGGCCTGCGGGTGCTCCCCGAAGAGGGCCCGATGACCATTGAACGCGTCATGGCGGCCACCCGCGCCGCCGGCTTCGGCGACGAGGTCAAGCGCCGCGTCATCCTGGGCACCTACGCCCTCAGCGCCGGCTACTACGACGCCTACTACGGCTCGGCCCAGAAGGTGCGCACCCTGATCCAGCGCGACTTCGAGGCCGCGTTCGGACGCGCCGATGTGCTGATCTCCCCGACAGCGCCCACCACGGCCTTCAAGCTCGGCGAGAAGCTCAACGACCCGCTGGCGATGTACCTCAACGACGTCGCCACCATCCCCGCCAACATGGCAGGCGTGCCCGGGCTCTCGCTGCCCGGCGGCCTGGCCGACGAGGACGGGCTGCCGGTGGGCGTCCAGCTGCTGGCCCCGGCCCGCCAGGACGCCCGCCTCTACCGCGTCGGCGCGGTGCTCGAAGCCCTGCTCGAGGCGCAGTGGGGCGGCCCGCTGCTGGACCGTGCACCCATACTGACCGATGACGCCGTCGCGAGCCACGGAGGTTCCCACTAATGACTGACGCAACCCTCAGCTTCGAAGAGGCGATGGAGAAGTACGATCCCGTACTGGGCTTCGAGGTCCATGTGGAGCTCAACACCAGGACCAAGATGTTCTCCTCCGCGCCGAACGTGTTTGGCGACGAGCCCAACACCAACGTCAACGAGGTGGACCTCGGCATGCCGGGCGTGCTTCCTGTGGTGAACAAGACCGCGATCGAGTCCTCGATCAAGATCGGCCTGGCGCTGAACTGCACGATCGCCGAGACCTGCCGCTTCGCCCGGAAGAACTACTTCTACCCGGACACCCCGAAGAACTTCCAGACCTCCCAGTACGACGAGCCCATCGCGTTTGACGGCTACCTGGACGTCGAACTCTCCGACGGCACCATCTTCCGCGTCGAGATCGAACGCGCGCACATGGAGGAGGACGCCGGCAAGCTGACCCACATGGGCGGCGCCACCGGCCGGATCCAGGGTGCGGACTACTCCCTCGTGGACTACAACCGCTCCGGCGTGCCGCTCGTGGAGATCGTCACCAAGCCGATCGAGGGCGCAGGCAGCCGTGCGCCCGAGCTGGCGAAGGCCTACGTCGCGGCCGTCCGCGAGATCGTCAAAAACCTTGGCGTCTCGGACGCGAAGATGGAACGCGGCAACGTCCGCTGCGACGCGAACGTCTCGCTGCGCCCGCACGGCCGGGAACGCTTCGGCATCCGCTCCGAGACCAAGAACGTGAACTCGCTGCGCGCCGTCGAACACGCCGTCCGCTACGAGATCCAGCGGCACGCCGCCGTGCTGGACGCCGGCGAGCCGATCGTCCAGGAAACCCGGCACTGGCACGAGGACACGCGGACCACGACGTCGGGCCGGCCCAAGTCCGACGCCGACGACTACCGCTATTTCCCGGAACCGGACCTGGTGCCGATCGTTGCCTCGCGGGCATGGGTCGAGGAACTCCGGGCCACCCTGCCCGAGCCGCCGGCCGCCCGTCGCAAGCGCCTGCAGGCGGACTGGGGTTACTCCGACCTGGAGTTCCGCGACGTCGTCAACGCCGGCGTGATGGACGAGATCGAGGAAACCATTGCCGCCGGGGCCACCGCCACCGTGGCCCGCAAATGGTGGATGGGCGAGATCGTCGGACGCGCCAAGAACGCCGACGTCGATCCCGGCCAGCTCGGCGTCGCACCGGCCACCATCGTCGAACTGAACCAGATGGTCCAGGACGGCAAGATCAACAACAAGATGGCCACCGAGGTCCTCGACGGCGTACTCGCCGGCGAAGGCACCCCGGCGGAAATCGTGGTGAAGCGCGGCCTCGCCGTGGTCTCCGACGACGGGCCGCTGCTCGAAGCCATCGACGCGGCCCTCGCCGCGCAGCCCGGCGTCGCGGACAAGATCCGCGGCGGCAAGGTCCAGGCGGTCGGCGCGATTGTCGGCGCCGTCATGAAGGCCACCCGCGGCCAGGCCGACGCCGGCCGCGTCCGCGAGCTGATCCTGGAGCGCCTCGGCGTCGAAGGCTAGGTCGACCCACCCACCAACCCGGTCATGATGGTCTGCAGCGCTTCGCAGACTTTTCTGACCGACGTGCGCTTAAGGTTCTCCGGCCGGGCCAGGATGTCGATCCGGCGGCGGGTGCTGATGCCCTCCAGCGGGCGCAGCACGATGTCCGGGTTCAGCACGGGCCGGGCGGTATGCCGCGGCAGCAGCCCGATCACGCTCCCGGTCGCCACGAGCGCGGCCACGGTGGAGTAGTCATTGATCCGGTGGACGATATTCAGTTCCCGGCTGGCGACGGCGGCGACGGCGGCGAGCACATCCGCGGGGGAGTAGCCGGCGTGGCTGGTCACCCATGGTTCGCCGACGACGTCGTCCGCCGTCACCGCCCGCTGGCCGGCCAGCCGGTGCCCGGCAGGCAGCGCCACATCCAGTGGCTCGTGCGCGAGCGGGATCACCGCGACGCGTTCCGCCGGCCAGCGCGGGCTGTGGTCCATCCGGTGCGCGAGGACCAGGTCGTAGCGGGCGGTCAGCGCCGGGAAGTCCTGCTGTGCCACGTCCTCGTCGGAGAGCAGGATCCGCGGCTGGTCCGGGCCTGTCAGCAGCCGGGCAAGCGGGGCAAACAGTGCCTGGCCGGCGCTGTGGAAGCCGCTGAGCGTCACGGGCGCCACGGGGGAGCCGTGGTACGCGCCGATCGCCGTCCGGGCGTCCGCCATGGCGCTCACGACGGCGGCCCCGGCGTCCGCGAGCACCTGCCCGGCCCCGGTCAGCACCAGGTTGCGGCCCTCCTTGCGGGTCAGCGGCACCTCCACCGTCTTCTGCAGGGCGGCGAGCTGCTGGGACACCGCCGAGGGCGTGACGAGGAGGGTTTCGGCGACGGCCTTGACGCTGCCGAGGGCGCCGAGTTCCCGGAGCATCTCCAGCTGGTGGATTTCCATGCCGACCAGTCTAAGCGCAAGCAAAAGCTAAATCGTCGATTGAGAAAAATCCGGTTGTGCTAATGCTTTCCGCCCCGGTCTAATGGGGTGAGTTGTCCCACATCACCCGCCTCCGGGGAGGGTGTCCCCAGAAGTTAGGAAGGCCCATGAAGGCTCTCTACAAGGCCGGCGCCCACGCAGGGTTCGAGCTGGTGGACCGCCCCGAGCCGGAAACCGGCGCGGGCGATGTTAAGATCCGCGTCATGACCACCGGCATCTGCGGCACCGACCTGCACATCCAGTCCTGGGACGCCTGGGCGCAGGGCATCATCAACGCCCCCCTGATCGCCGGCCACGAGTTCTACGGCGAGGTGGTGGAGATCGGCGAGGACGTCCTGGACGTCAAGGTGGGGGACCGCGTCTCCGGCGAGGGCCACATCGTCTGCGGGATATGCCGCAACTGCCGCGCCGGCCGCAGGCAGATGTGCATTAACACCGTCAGCGTCGGCGTCCAACGCGACGGCGCCTTCGCCGAGTACGTCGTCATCCCCGAGACCAACGTCTGGGTCCACCAGGACCCCTCCGTGACGCCGGAACTTGGAGCCATCTTCGACCCCTTCGGCAACGCCGTCCACACCGCGCTGAGCTTTCCGCTCGTCGGCGAGGACGTGCTGATCACCGGTGCCGGGCCTATCGGGCTGATGGCAATCGCCGTCGCCCGCCACGCCGGCGCCCGGAAAATCGCCATCACCGACGTTTCCGCCCCGCGGCTGGAATTGGCCCGGGAGCTCGGCGTCGACCTCGCGATCGATGTCTCCAGGATGCGCGTCAGGGACGCACAGCGCGAACTGGGCATGCGCGAGGGATTCGATATCGGCATGGAAATGTCGGGACACCCCACGGCACTGCCTGAGATGATCGACAATATGAACCACGGCGGCCGGATCGCGATGCTGGGACTGCCCAGCCAGTCCATCGACATCAACTGGGGCAAGGTGGTCACGCATATGCTGACCATGAAGGGCATCTACGGCCGTGAAATGTTCGAGACCTGGTACGCCATGAGTGCCATGCTGTCCTCCAACCCGGTACTGCGCGCCAACATCTCCGCCGTCGTCACGGACACGCTGCCCGCCGCGGACTGGGAGAAGGGCTTCGAGATCGCCCGCGCCGGCGTCGGCGGCAAGGTGGTCCTGGACTGGACCGGGTTCTAGAACTTCGCGTTTCCGGACCCCCACCCGCCGCCGACATCCGGCACACCGCACACATTCAGCTGAGGAGCACAACCCATGTATTCAGCCATCAAGGACCAGTTGCAGCACGAGCTGGACGAAATCCGCAGCGCCGGCCTGTTCAAGACCGAGCGGCACATCGACTCACCACAGGCCAACCACATCAAGGCCGGACGGATCGGCGAGCCCGGCGCGGACGTGCTCAACTTCTGTGCCAACAACTATCTGGGCCTCGCGGACCACCCGGAGATCATCGCCGCCGCCAAGTCCGCCATGGACGAACGCGGCTTCGGCATGGCCAGCGTGCGCTTCATCTGCGGCACCCAGGACCTGCACCTGGCCCTCGAGGCCCGCGTCTCGGCGTTCCTCGGCACCGAGGACACCATCCTGTTCTCCAGCTGCTTCGACGCCAACGGGGGCGTGTTCGAGTCCCTCTTCGGCCCGGAAGACGCCGTCATCTCCGACGCCCTCAACCACGCCTCCATCATCGACGGCATCCGGCTCTGCAAGGCCCAGCGCTTCCGCTACGCCAACCAGGACATGGCGGACCTCGAAGCCAAGCTGATCCAGGCCACCACTCAGGAGAACCCGGCCCGCCGCAAGATCATCGTCACCGACGGCGTCTTCTCGATGGACGGCTTCCTGGCCCCGCTCGAGGCGATCTGTGAGCTCGCCGAGAAGTATGACGCCATGGTCATGGTGGACGACTCCCACGCCGTCGGCTTCATGGGCGCCACGGGCGCGGGCACCCCGGAACACGCCGGCGTCGCGGACCGGGTGGACATCTACACCGGCACCTTCGGCAAGGCACTGGGCGGCGCCTCCGGCGGCTACGTCTCCGGCCGCCGCGAAGTGGTGGCCATGCTCCGGCAGAAGGCCCGCCCGTACCTGTTCTCCAACTCGCTGGCCCCGGCCATCGTCGCGGCCACGCTGACGGCCCTGGACCTCGTGGAGAACTCCGGGGAACTGCGCAGCAAACTCTTCGCCAATGCGGAGCTGTTCCGTACCCGGATGAGCGAGGAGGGCTTCGAGCTTCTCCCCGGCGAGCATGCGATCGTCCCGGTGATGTTCGGCGACGCCGCGATGGCCGCCAAGGTGGCCGATGCGATGCTGCACAACGGTGTGTTCGTGACGGCCTTCAGCTACCCGGTGGTGCCCAAGGGCGCGGCCAGGATCCGCGTGCAGCTCTCCGCCGCGCACAGCACCGACGACGTCGAGTCCTGCGTCCAGGCGTTCGTGCGCAGCCGCGCCGCCGTCGCTGAAACCGTCGCCGGCTAGCTCCGATCGAGGTTGCGGCCCAGCTCCGCGGCCAGGGCCCGGGCCAGTTGGGGCAGCAGCGCCGCCAACGGCGACGCAACCTCTCCAGTCTGCAAGGATGGAACCATGTCAGCTAATTACGATGTGGTGATTGTCGGCGGCGGTATCGCCGGCCTCTCCCTGGCCTCAGCCCTTGCCGGACAATGCAGCGTCGCGCTGGTGGAAGCCGAGCAGATCCTGGCGTACCACACCTCCGCGCGCTCGGCCCGGCAGCTGATCCCCAGCTATGGCCCCGCCGTGGTCCAGGAACTTACGCTCCGCACCCTCGAACTCATCGCCGGCCAGGACGCCACCCGGCCGGAACCGGTGCTTTCGCCCCGCAGCTTCATGCTGATCGGCGACGACGCCACTGTCCGTGGGAAGGCAAGCGGCCACATGCGCCGGATCACCCACGCCGAGGCCCTAGAGCTTTGCCCGGCCCTGGTTCCGGACTCCTTCAGCGCCGCCGGGCTGGACACCGGCTCCTTCGCCTGCAACGCCCCCGTGCTGCTCGAGGACCACCGCCGGCGGGCCGAAGCCGGCGGTGTGGACATCATCACCGGCGCCCGGGTCCACTCGGCCCAGCGCCTGGGCTCCGGCTGGCAGCTCGGGGCCGGGCAGGAAGGCTTCGGAGCCGGCGTCGTCGTCAATGCGGCCGGCGCCTGGGCGGACGAACTCGCCGTCCTCAGCGGCGTCGAGAAGGTCCAGCTGCAGCCGTACCGGCGCACCGCGGCGATCGTCGACGTCGGGCGTCCCCTCCCGGAGCGCAGCCCCATGGTGGCGGCCGCCGACGACAGCTTCTATTTCCGGCGCGACGGCGGGCAGGTCCTGATCTCGCCGTCGGAATCCGTGCCGAGCGGCCCGGAAGACGCGCAGCCGTTTCCGGGCGACGTCGAGGCGCTGGTCACCCGGCTCAACACCCTCACCACGCTGGGCATCCGCGGCGTCCGCACGGCCTGGACAGGGCTCCGGACGGAGGCGGCCGACGGCGTTCCCGTGGTGGGGTTCGACGCCGAGGCCCCCGGCTTCTTCTGGCTTGCCGGCCAGGGCGGCTACGGTTTCCAGACCTCCTCCGGCATCGCCGAACTGGCCGCGGGACTGATCCTCGCCGGGCAGGGCCCGGCCGAGGCAGCCGCACCCGCCGTCGGAACCGCCGCAGCCGCCAATCCGGCATCCCGGACGGCCGAGGCGCTGGCGGCAACCCGCTGGTCCATCCGGCGCTGAAAAATGGACCCATGAGCACCCTGATTACCAACATTGCCGAGCTGATGACCCAGGACACCGAACACCGCGTCCTCAAGAACGCGGCCGTGGTGATCGAGGGGGAGCGGATCGGCTGGATCGGCGCCGCGGCCGGGGCGCCGGCGGCGGACGAGGCAGTCGACGCCGGCGGACGCGCCGTCCTGCCGGGCTGGGTCGATTCCCACACGCACCTGATCTTCGCCGGGGACCGGACGGCCGAGTTCGAGGCCCGGATGGCGGGGGAGAGCTACAGCGCCGGCGGGATCGCCGTGACCACCGGCGCCACCCGGAGCACCAGCGACTTCGACCTCACCCGGCTGGCCCTGGGACGGGTGGCCGAGGCCGTCTCGCAGGGGACCACCTATCTTGAGACCAAAACCGGCTACGGCCTGGACGTGGAAAACGAGGCGCGCAGCGCCCGGATCGCCTCCACCGTCGCGGACGAGGTCACCTACCTCGGCGCCCACCTGGTGCCCGCCGGGATGGATTCGGATGAGTACACGGAGCTCGTCTGCGGACCCATGCTCTCCGCCGTCCTACCGTTTGTCCGCTGGGCCGACGTCTTCTGCGAACGGGGCGCCTTCACCGAGGACCAGTCGCGGCGTGTGCTCCGGGCCTGCAAAGACGCCGGGCTGGGGCTCCGCGTGCACGGCAACCAGCTCGGCGAAGGCCCCGGGGTGCAGCTCGCCGTCGAATTCGGCGCCGCCAGCGTGGACCACCTGAACTACCTCTCCGCCGCCGACGTCGACGCCCTCGCGGCGAGCTGGTCCGGCTGGGATCCCGGCGCCGGGCATGGCCCGCGAGGCGCCCGGCGCGGCACGGTGGCAACGTGCCTGCCGGCCTGCGATCTCTCCACCCGCCTGCCGCTGGCCCCGGGCCGGGAACTGCTCGACGCCGGGGTGCAGCTCGCGCTGGCCACCAACTGCAACCCGGGCACCTCCTACACGAGCTCCATGGCGTTCTGCGTCACCACAGCGGTGTTGCAGATGCGGCTCAGCGTCCACGAGGCCGTCCGGGCGGCGACCTTCGGCGGCGCGCTGGCGCTCGGACGCGAGTCAGGGAACGACGTCGACGGCGAACGCGCCGTCGGCTCGATCGCCGTCGGACACCGCGCGGACCTGCACCTGCTCAACGCGCCGTCCGCCACCCATCTGGCCTACCGGCCGGGCATTCCGCTGACCCACGCCGTCTGGCGCGCGGGGGTCCGCGCCCGCTGACGCAGCGCCCGCGTTGGGGGATAAAGATCTATCCTGCGATGAGCTCCTTGACCGGCCCTTCGTGCAAGGCCAGGTACACATCGTCTCGGATCCGATTGGCCTGTGGATCTGTCATGGTCCGGGCGAGAGGGCGCAGCACCAGACGGATCAGCGCGTTGGCCTGTCCGGCGCAGATGCGGAGTCGTTCCTGCGCTGCCGGAGGAAGCCCGCCATAGGACGTCAGGGCCAGAAGCTCGACGCTTTCCAGGTCCTCGGCTCTTCGGCCCAATGCAGTCCGCACCCGGTCTCCGAGCACTTCGGCATCCATATCGGCGGGAACCACGATGGAAATGTCCCTGCGGATGGAGGGCAGCTGGGAGACCGGTTTCCACCGGGACAGGTCCAACAGCTGCTGCTCGATTCTCTGGTCCGTAGACCGAAGCAGCCTGATGTCGGGGATGCCTTTGCGGAGCATCAGGGCCCGGTCCAGACCCATCCCCAGAGCCAGTCCCGACCACTTTGCGGGATCCAGGCCAGCTTCGAAGAACAGGTGCGGCGCCATGAGCCCGCATTCTGCGAGTTCCAGCCATTCCCCGTCCATACGGACATCGACCTGCAAACCGTCTCTGGTGTAGGGGTGAGCTGCCGGGACTGCGCGCCATTGCGCCCCCGGAAGCACCGCCTGCACCAGGGATACGATCATTTCCTGCAGGTTGCCGGAGTCGAGTTGTTCCCGCGAGCTGACGCGCCACAGGTCCACCTGGTGGGGAGTTCCCACGTGGGCGCGGTCGATGGAATCGCGCCGGTAGACGAGGCCGGGGACGGCCCAAAGCTCGTCCATGGAGTCGTCGGCATCCAGTGCCCGCAGCAGCGACGGGATGGACGCCGACGTGTGGCTGCGGAGCATGACTGTTGGGCTGACGTAGCGGGAGTATCGTTGATCCCGCGTCACGTCGGACTCGTTGAACCCCAGGCTGTCGTAGTTGTCGATCACACTGACCAGGGGGCTGTGCCGAACGATTCGTGCCGGCACGCCCCATTGGTTGCAGAGGGTGTCGATAACGCCCTGTAAGAGGGCCTGCATTGCATGGGGTTGATCGTCCGGATTTGAGAGGTCACGGATGGTCAAAGCGTCATGGAGTTCAGAGGGGCTGAGATACGTGGGCATTGTTGGTCCTTATGTTCGGATGTGAGTGAAGGTTTTCCTCCCCCGACTCACGTCCGGCGCCAGGACCTAGGCGCGCGCCTGAGAGCCCTCGCGACCGGAGACCGGTCGGGGGCACATAAATCGACGCGTAGAGAGCATGGGGCGACTCTACCCCAATGCGGTGCCAGCCGGGCTTCGTGCCAGCATCAGAACCCCCATGCCGCCGAGGAACATAGTGGCGTGGAACCTCGGACCGCGGGCTACTTCGGTGTGGTTGCCATACATCGTTGCGCTGGCGCTGCACCGCGAGTCCGGGAATGACGTCGACGGCGAACGCGCCGTCGGATCAATCGCCGTCGGTCACCGCGCGGACCTGCACCTGCTCAACGCGCCGTCCGCCACCCACCTGGCCTACCGGCCGGGCATTCCGCAGACCCACGCCGTCTGGCGCGCGGCGGTCCGCGCCGCTGACGCAGCACGTGCGCTCCAGGGAGCAGCCAGCGGCCTAGAAATACATCGGCGGGGCGTCCAGTACCGTTTCATCGACGCGCCGGGCTTCCCACTGGCTGAACGGCTTGTCCAGCTCATACTTGCCCAACCCGGTGCGGTGCAGGGTCCGGACCGCTGCGTTCTCCGGGTTGTTGAGGGACTCGAAGTACTCAACGGACCAGTGGAACCAGCGCATGCAGAACAACCGCATGGTCAACCCGTGCGTCACGAACAGCGCGTTCGGGGCATAGCTCGGCTTGGACCAGTGCCGGTACAGGGTTTCCATGAACGAGGAGATCCTGTCGTACACATCGGAGCCGGATTCTCCCTCCCGGAAGCGATAGAAGAAATGTCCGTAGGCGTTGCGGAGCTCCTTCTGGTCCTCGATCTCGCCGGCGATCTGAAAGTTCGCCCAGTCCTGCTCCCGAAGCCGCGGCTCCTCGATGACCCGCTCGATCAGCGGACCGAGGTTGAGCGCCTCGAGGGTCTGATAGGCCCGGAGATAGGGGGAAACGTAGACGCAGACCGGACGCCCGTCCAGCAGCCGCCGGACCTGCTCACCGGCGGCGCGGGCCTGCTCGAGGCCCAGCTCGGTCAGCGGAATCCGGTAATCGGGCACCCGGTTGTAGATCGAGGTGTCGGCGTTGGCGGCGGACTGGCCATGCCGGATCATGATGATTTTCCCGGGCGCACTCATAAACCCCAAGCATAGGCCGCAAGTACAGGCAAGATAGGAACATGTTGGTTCCCTCCCGCCGTCGGCTGCGGATCGAAGTCTGGATAGTCCTTGGCCTGTCGCTGGGGCAGTCCGCCGTGTACTCGGTGGTGCAGCTGCTGGACAAGATGACCCGGGCGCCGCTGGCTCAGGGCACCTCCACGCTGAACCGTTCGCAAAGCCCCCGCGAGTACTTCGATCTCACCTACCAGCTGCTGGACATCATCTTCGCCCTGGTTCCGGTGGTGCTGGTGATCTATTTCCTCTCCGAGCAGCGCCCCGCGCTCGGGTCCGGAGCCGGCGGGCCCGGCGCCTCGGCCTTCCAGAAGCTGGGCTTCAATTTCGCCCGTCCCGGCAAGGACCTGCTGCAGGGGCTGGGCCTGGCGGCTCTGATCGGCATCCCCTCGCTAGGCCTCTACGCCGCGGGCCGGGCGCTGGGGATCACGACGGCGATCATCCCCAGCGCGCTGGACTCCTACTGGTGGACGGTGCCGGTGCTGATTCTCTCCGCGGTCCGGCACGGGATCGTGGAGGAAGTCATTGTGTTGGGCTACCTGCTGGACAGGCTCCCCAGGTTGGGTTGGAGCATCCCTGTGGCCATTTTCGCCAGCTCCATGCTGCGCGGCAGCTATCACCTGTACCAGGGCTTCGGGCCGTTCATCGGCAACGCGATCATGGGCGTCATCTTCGCCTGGATCTACACCAAAACCCGCCGGGTGATGCCGCTCGTGATCGCGCACGCGCTTCTGAACACCGTGGCGTTCGTGGGCTTCAGCCTCTTCGGCAAGGCCGTGGGCCTGGGCTGAGTGGGCATAAAGCAACGCGGGGTCACTTCGCGCCCATCCAGAGGTTTGGGACGGGCGCCAAGTGACCCCGCGTTGCCCTCGAGAGCCCACGCTCCAGCCGAGGCCCTTAAATAGATATCGGCCGCCATCGATGGGGGGCGTCATTGGCACCCGCCGATAGCGGCCGAAGTTGGGGGGAGTGTCAGATTGTGACGGCTCCGGAGGCCGTCTCGAACGTGACGGAGAGGATGCCGGGTGTCCCGCGGGGGGCGAGCCAGTTCACGGCCACGTCCTCCAGCGGCTTTTCCACCGGAACACCGAGCCACTCGGTCACGCGCTCGGCAGAGCCCGCGATGGTGAGGGCCGACATCTTGACGTTGCTCTCGTAGGCCTTCGACGGGTGGAGCTCCGGATCTCCCTCCCACTTGAGCATGTATGGGACCTGGGGATCGGCGATGAGACCGAGGATGCCGATCTGCTTCCAGACGAGTTCGCGGCCGTCGGGGAACTTGCGGTTGCCGTTGACGGCGGCGCGGCCGAGCCGTTCCTCAAACGGTGCCAGGTCCTTGACCTCGACGCACCAGCCCATCCACCCGCCACCCGCCTCGGAGCGCGCACGGACGGCCTGGCCGAAAGGGGCCTTGTCGGATGCAGGGTGGTTCAGGACCTCGACAACCTCGAGGTACTTGTGTCCCGCGAGCGGGATAATCATGTTGCGGGTCCCGAATCGGGGGTGTACTCCGCCCTTCACGGCTTCGACGCCGAGGGCAGACGCAATTCGTTCGGTGGTGGCAGCCAAGCCATCTTGTTCACAGGCGTAAGAGACGTGATCCATGCGCATGCCCTCATCTTGGCACTTTGTGATCCGGCTCTCTGCTTAGGGTCCCCTAACCGAAATGGCGTGTCGCGTGATGCGGCCTGTCGACGCGGACTTCCGCCGTCATCACTCTCCCGGAAGGCGCCCCATCCGGCGCACAGCTTCATCTTCGTCACAAAGCTAGCCACGCCCGGTGAACGTTTCCTAGACTGAGCCCAGGTCATGAGTGCCAGCAGATAGCCCCGGCTTGCTGGCCGGCAACCCTCGTTTCGCGGTGGGGTGCCCCGGGTGAAGACCTGGCCGTCCGGCGCCCGCCGGAGGGCAAGCGCGGCGCCTGCGCCGCTCGGGGCCGATGAGCCCCGGGGCGGACAGTGCCCGGTCCTTTGAGGAGCATCCCAATGTCCAAAGCCTGGTCCTTCGAAACCCGCCAGATCCACGCCGGCCAGGAGCCGGACAGCGCCACCGGCGCGCGGGCGCTGCCCATCTACCAGACGACGTCGTTCGTGTTTCCCAGCGCCGAAAGCGCCGCGAACCGCTTCGCCCTCGCCGAGCTCGCCCCGATCTACACCCGGATCGGCAACCCCACCCAGGACGCCGTGGAGCAGAGGGTGGCGAGCCTGGAAGGCGGCCTCGCGGCGCTGCTCCTGAGCTCCGGCCAGGCCGCCGAGACCCTGGCGATCCTCAACGTGGCCGAGGCAGGCGACCATGTTGTGGCAAGCCCCAGCCTCTACGGCGGCACCTACAACCTGCTGGCGCACACACTGAAGAAGTTCGGCATCTCCGTGACCTTTGTGGAGGACCCGGACAACCTGCAGCAGTGGCGCGATGCCGTCCGGCCCAACACCAAGCTGTTCTTCGGCGAAGTGGTCTCCAACCCCCGCCAGGACGTGCTGGACATCGAGGGCATTTCGACGGCCGCCCACGACGCCGGTGTGCCGCTGATCGTGGACAACACCCTGTCAACCCCCTACCTGATCCGCCCGATCGAGTGGGGCGCCGACATTGTGGTCCACTCCGCCACCAAGTACCTCGGCGGCCACGGCACCGCGATCGCCGGCGTGATCGTGGACTCCGGCAACTTCGACTTCGGCAAGGATCCGGAACGGTTCCCCGGCTTCAACACCCCCGATCCCAGCTACAACGGCCTCGTGTACGCCCGGGACCTCGACAAGGACGGCGCCCTCGGCGCCAACCTTTCCTACATCCTCAAGGCCCGCGTCCAGCTCCTGCGCGACCTCGGCTCGGCGGTGTCGCCGTTCAACGCCTTCCTCATCGCGCAGGGCATCGAGACCCTGAGCCTGCGCGTCGAGCGGCACGTCGCCAACGCCACCACGGTGGCCGGATGGCTTGAGGCACGGCACGACGTCGAATCCGTCGCCTACGCGGGGCTGCCGTCCAGCCCCTGGTACGAGCGCGGCCGCAAGTACGGGCCCAAGGGCACCGGCGCCGTCGTTGCGTTCAACATCGCCGGGGGAGCGGAGGCCGGAAAGCGCTTCGTCGATGCCCTCGAACTGCACTCCCATGTGGCGAACATCGGCGACGTGCGCTCGCTGGTGATCCACCCGGCGTCGACCACCCACAGCCAGCTGACGCCGGAACAGCAGGCGATAGCCGGCGTGACCCCGGGTCTGGTGCGGCTGTCCGTGGGCCTGGAACACATCGATGACATCCTCGAGGACCTCGACGCCGGATTCCGCGCGGCCAAGAGCGCCTGAGCACCGCCGCTCCCGGCGTGCCGCCGCTGGAAATTCGGGCGCTTGAGCTTAGGGGCGCTTGAAATTCGGAGCGCGCGACGCCGGAAGTCATACGGTCGTCACAATCTTCGCCACAACGGCGCCTCCTTTCGTAAACTCAATGAAGGTCATGAGTGCCAGTGACAGCCCCGGCTTGCTGGCCGGCAACCCTCCTTTCGCGGCGGGGTGCCCCGGGTGAAGACCTGGCCCGCCGGTCAGCTGACGGCGGGCAAGCGCGACGTTAGGTCCTCACATGAGCATTGCCGTCACCCGCAAGGGTGTACCCGGGAACAAGACCCCCCATAACCCAGCTGCCTCGCCGGAAACGGAAAGGCCGGAAACCAGAAGCCCGGAACCCGCGCGTCCGGAAACAGCCCGTTCCGAAGGAGTCCCGGACGGGACCGTGCAATACCTCCGGATCGGGGACCTCGAGCTCGAATCCGGCTCGACGCTGCCGGACGTCACCCTCGCCTACGAGACGTGGGGGACCCTCACCCCGGACGGCTCCAACGCGGTGCTGATCGAACATGCACTGACCGGGGACACCCACGTCACCCGCGGCGCCGGCGAGGAACCGGGCTGGTGGGAGCAGCTCGCCGGCCCCGGCGCCCCGGTGGACACGGACACGTACTTTGCTGTCTCCGTCAACATCCTCGGCGGCTGCTACGGCTCCACCGGACCGTCCTCGCCTGCGCCGGACGGCAAACCCTGGGGCTCACGCTTCCCGCTGGTCACGCTGCGGGACACCACCGCGGCCGAGGCCAGGCTGGCCGACGCCCTCGGCATCCGCTGCTGGCACGCCGTCCTGGGCGGCTCCCTCGGCGGCGCACGCGCCCTTGAGTGGGCCGTCAGCTACCCGGAGCGGGTCCGGCGCTGCGCCGTGATTTCCATCGGCGCCAGCAGTACCGCCGAGCAGATTGCCTTCGCCCAGGCCCAGACTCTCGCCATCCGACAGGACCCCAACTTCAGGGGCGGGGACTACTACGGCGGTCCGGAACCGGAAGCTGGCCTGGCCTTGGCGCGCCGGATCGCGCACATCACCTACCGCTCCGCCGCGGAACTGGACGGCCGCTTCGGCCGGAACGCCCAGGCGTCCGAGACCCCGCTGGAAGCCGGTTCCCTGGCTGGCCGCGGACGCTACCAGGTGGAGAGTTACCTCGACCACCAGGGCAACAAACTGGTCCGCCGCTTCGACGCAAACAGCTACATCGCCATCACCGAGGCGCTGATGAGCCACGACGTCAGCCGCGGCCGCGGGGCACTCGAGGAGGCGCTGGCTCCGGCCACGGCGGACTTCCTGATCGCGGCTGTCGACTCGGACCGGCTGTACTTCCCGTCCCAGTCCCGGGCCCTCGCCGACGCATTGCCGGGCGAGGTTGCGGTGCACACCATCGAGGCGCCGATCGGCCATGACGGCTTCCTCACCGAGATCGGCCAGCTCAGCGGCCAGCTCCGGCAGAACTTCTTCGGCTAGTGTGCATTTTCGTTTGTACGTCGGGGGTTCAGGCAGCGCCAGGACGTTTTAGCGCCGGGGGACATGCCCATTCTTTGCCCCCGGGACTGGGCACAATGACTCTATGCCCACCTGCCGGCCCGGGCGCGGGGCATGACCAGCCCAGCGGGCAGCTCCCGTCCGGCGGGCATTTTCGTTGACCTGGCCGGACGTAGGTGGCCGTTGGCGCCGCTCCTTCCCGGTTACCTGCCGCCACTGCTCCTGTCGGCCCGGGGAAGGCCCGGATTCCCGCGGGCTTGTGGCGCCGGGCGCCGAAGTAACTGGGCAGGAACGTCGCGGCCTGTCGCGTTGGGCTGGTCCGGTCAGGCGTTGGGCTGGTCCGGCGGCGTGGAATCTGGCGTCGCCGCGGGAGGACATGCCCATTCTTCGCACCCGGGACCGAGCACAATGACACTATGTCCACCCGCGCACCCCGGCGCGGGGCATGTCCCAGCGCTGTGCCCTCCCAGCCCCCGTTACCCCCGGGCCAAGACCCCCGACGAACTAACGAAAATGTCCACTAGCCGCTCTTCGGCTCTTGTACTGCCGGACCGGCTGCGGTCCGGGCGCGGTGGCCGGGCTCAGGGACATGCCCCGCGCAGGGGCCAGCGGGCGGACATAGCGTCATTATGCCCAGTCCCGGGTGCGAAGATTGGGCATGTCCCCCCGTTACCGGCACAAAATGGTCCAGGTCCGGCCCGGAACTTCCTCTGCTGCAGATACGCCGGTAGGCTCACGGCGCATGACAACGATCGATGAACAGGGCCGTACGGAACCTCCCGTCGCGGCAGGCGAGGCCGCTACGCTGCTGGGATTCCTTGACTACCAGCGAGCCACCCTCGAGTGGAAGTGCGCCGGCCTGGATGCCGCCGGCCTTGACGCGAAGACCGCCGCCTCGACCATGACCCTGGGCGGCCTGCTGAAGCACATGGCCTACGTCGAGGACAGCTGGTTCGCCTACTCCCTGTTCGGGCAGGACCGGCAGCCCCCGTGGAACACAGTGGACTGGACAGCGCACCCCGCCTGGGAGTTTGACTCAGCCGCCCTGGACTCAGGCGAAGCCCTCCGCGCACTCTGGCAGGGCGCCGTCGTACGCTCACGCTCCCTCGTGGCAGAGACCCTGGCCGGCGGCGGGCTGGACTCGCTGGCCCTGCGCACCTGGCCCGACGGCGGGGCGCCCAGCCTGCGCTGGATCGTCTGCCACATGATCGAGGAGTACGCGCGGCACAACGGCCATGCCGATCTCCTGCGCGAATCCGTGGACGGAAGTACCGGAGAATGAGGCACCTGTGTGCATTTTTGCAGATGGGCCCTGCACTAATGGCCGTTGAGGCCGCGGGCATGAGCGTCCATACTCGTTGAGAATGATGCCCGTGTCACACGTCACAGGTATTCTCTGTCCAGTGGTCCATAGGGTGTCGACGGAGACACCGAAGGAGTCGACATGACTACGCAAAATGCCGCCGCGAGGCGACCGGAAGAGCCCGACGTCAAGACGTCCGGCCTGAAGAAGGTTGTGACGGCCTCCATGGCCGGCACGGTCGTGGAATGGTATGAGTTCTTCCTCTACGCCTCCGCCGCCACCCTGGTCTTCGGCAAGCTGTTCTTCCCGAACTCCGGCACTGAGCTCGATGGCATCATTGCAGCCTTCGTGACCTATGCGGTTGGTTTCGTTGCCCGCCCCATCGGCGGCATCGTCTTCGGGCACTTCGGTGACAAGTTCGGCCGCAAGCAGCTGCTCCAGCTGAGCATCATCCTCGTCGGTGTCGCCACCTTCGCGATGGGCTGCCTGCCCACCTTCCAGCAGATCGGCTACTGGGCTCCGGCACTGCTGGTCTTCCTGCGGTTTGTCCAGGGCTTCGCCGTCGGCGGCGAATGGGGCGGCGCCGTCCTCCTCGTTGCCGAGCACAGCCCCAGCAAATCCCGCGGATTCTGGTCCAGCTGGCCGCAGTCGGCGGTTCCGATGGGCAACCTGCTCGCCACCGGTGTGCTTTTCACCCTCTCCTCCACGCTGTCCCCGGCTGACTTCCTCAGCTGGGGCTGGCGCGTGGCGTTCTGGCTCTCCGCCGTGATCGTGGTAGTCGGCTACTACATCCGCACCAAGGTCCAGGACGCCCCGATCTTCCTCGAGGCACGCAAAGAAGTTGTTGTGGAGAACAAGGGATACGGCGTCGCCGAGGTCTTCCGCCGCTACCCGCGCGGCGTCTTCACGGCCATGGGCCTGCGCTTCGCGGAGAACATCCTCTACTACCTTGTGGTCACCTTCTCCATTACCTACCTGAAGATCGTGGTCCAGACGGACACCTCGCGCATCCTGCTGCTCCTGCTGGTGGCGCACTTCGTCCACTTCTGTGCAGTGCCGCTGGTGGGCAAGCTCTCCGACGCTTACGGACGCAAGCCCGTCTACATGGCCGGCGCCATCCTCGGCGGGACCTGGGGCTTCTTCGCCTTCCCGATGATGGACACCAAGAACGACCTGATCATCCTCGCCGCCATCACCATCGGCCTCTTGTTCCACGCCCTCATGTACGCCGGCCAGCCGGCCATCATGGCCGAGATGTTCCCGACCCGGATGCGCTACTCCGGCGTCTCGCTCGGCTACCAGGTCACGTCAATCGTGGCCGGTTCGCTGGCTCCGATCATCGCGACCGCGCTGCTGAGCCAGTTCAAGTCCTCCACTCCGGTGGCCATCTACCTGCTCGGCGCCTGCATGGTCACGATGGTGGCAGTGTTCTTCCTCAAGGAAACCCGCGGCATCTCGCTTCACGACGTCGACGCCGCCGACGCCCGCGGCACCGCCGACCTCCTTGCCGCCGGCAAGAAGTAACAGGCAGAACAACGGCCCTTGTCCCCGCGCTGCGGGGGCAGGGGCCGTTGTTGTTGGCCGCCGGGCTCAGCCCAGCAGGACGTCCTGGCGCTCGGCGATCTCGGTTCGGATCGTGGCCAGCACAGCCAGTACCGGGGCCGAGCGCAGCGACTCCGAGCGTGCCACCGCCCAGATCGGCAGCTGGCGCTGGAAATCGTCCGGCAGTACGGGCAGGAAACCGGGGTTCCCGACCACCAGGAAGTTGGGCAGCAGCCCGATCCCGGCGCCGCGCCGCACGGCCTCGAGCTGGGCGAAAATGCTGGTGGCCTGGAAGCTGGACCGCGGCATGGGGAGCTGGGTGGAGCGGTGGCCGAGTTCCGCGACCTGCAGCGCCGATTCCACGTAGGAGACAAAGCCGTGCTGCCGGACGTCGTCGAGCGTCACCGGCAGTCCGCGTTCCTGCGCGTACTGCGGACTGGCGTAGAGCCGGAGGAAGTAGTTGGACAGGAAGATGGTCTGCGCGTTGCTGACGTCCATGTTGCCAACCACCACTTCGAGGTCCACGCCCGAGCGGTTCCGGCTGACCTTGCGGGTGGCGCTCAACATCTCGACGTTCAGAAGCGGGTGCTCCTGCTGCAGCCGGACCAGCGCCGGGGTGAGGAACTCGGCGCCGAAACCGTCCGGGGTGCTGATCCGGACCAGGCCGGAGAGCGCATCCCCGCTGTGGGCAATGCGGTTTGACAGCGCACCGAGGGTACCTTCAATTGCCTCGGCCGCAGTCACCGCCTGGCTGCCGAGCTCCGTCAGCTCCCAGCCGTGCGGGCTTCGCTCGAGGGTACGGCCGCCCAGCTGCTTGTCCAGGGCCAGGATCCGCCGGGAAATGGTGGTGTGCGTGGTGCCGAGAGTCTCCGCCACCGCGTTGAACCGGCCAAGCCGGGCAACGGTCAGCAGGATGAGCAGGTCATCCGGGCTCGGAAGCCGCCTTAAGTCCACAACCGTCCGCCTTCCGGAGTATGTGCATCGATGCACATACCATCTGTAGTTTTTCGTCTTGATTGCACTGTAACAGGGTGTGATGCTGGACACGGAACGTTCGGCGGAACGTCCGGCGAAACGGCCGGATTGTGCGGACGCGGACAAAGACCCACGAAGTACGCACGACAAAAAGCAAAGGAGCTTACGCCATGGCAGTAATCGCTTGGATTGGACTGGGGAACATGGGCGGGTCCATGTCGGTGAACCTCGCCAAGGCCGGCCACAACGTCCGCGGCTTCGACCTCAACGCCGAGGCCGTTGCTGCCGCTGTGGCCGGCGGCGTGAAGCCGGCCGCCAGTATCGCCGAAGCGGTCGACGGCGCAGACGTCGTGTTCACCATGCTGCCCAAGGGCGAGCACGCCCGCGCCGTGTACCTCGGCGGGGACGGCGTCCTGGCCCACGCGGACACCCGCACGCTGCTGGTGGATTCCTCCACGATCGACATCGCCTCCGCCCAGGCCCTGCACGACGCCGCCGCTGCCGCAGGCTTCCGCTTCGTCGACGCGCCCGTCTCCGGCGGGATGAGCGGCGCCAAGGCTGCCACCCTGACCTTTATGATTGGCGGCGAAGCAGGCGCCGTGGCCGAGGCCACCGAGTACATCAAGCCGATGGCCGCCAACATCATCGCCACCGGCGGTGCCACCACCGGCCAGGCCGCAAAGATCTGCAACAACCTCATGCTCTTCATCAACCTGGCCGCGACGGCCGAGGGCGCCGTGCTGGCGGACCGGCTCGGCCTGGACAAGCAGGTTTTCTGGGACATCGCCTCCGTCTCCTCCGGCGACAGCTGGGCGCTGCGCACCTGGTATCCGGTGGCCGGCGTGGTTCCCACGGCCGCTTCCAACAATGACTTCGCCCCGACCTTCACCACAGAGCTGGCCAACAAGGACATCGGACTCGCCATCAGCGCCGCCCATGACACCGGCACCCCGCTGGTGATCGGGGAGCACGTCCAGCAGCTCTTCCAACAGCTCGTCGACGCCGGCCAGTCCGGCATGGACTGCTCCGCGATCGTCAAGCTGGTCGACGGCAGCCTCGACTCCGCCAAATAGAAACTGCCAAGTAGCCACCGCCCTCTCCACGAAAGAGACCCACCCCATGGAACGCATTCCGCACTTCATCAACGGCGCCCTGATTTCCGACGCCGATCGCTACGGCCCGGTCTTCAATCCGGCCACCGGCGAGCAGGAGAAAGAGGTCGCCCTGGCCTCCGCAGCCCGGGTCGAGGAGGCCATTGAGGCCGCCCGCGCCGCCCTGCCGGGCTGGCGCGCCACCAGCCTGGCCAAGCGCACCGCCATCTTCTTCAAGGTTCGGGAACTGCTGATGCAGCGCCGGCCCGAACTGGCGGCCCTGCTGACCAGCGAACACGGCAAGGTCCTCTCCGATGCCGAGGGCGAGATCACCCGCGGCCTGGAAAACATCGAATTCGCCACCGGGCTGTCCCACGCGCTCAAGGGCGAACGCTCCGAACAGGTCGCCGGCGGCGTCGACGTCCACTCCGTCCGCCAGCCGGTCGGCGTCGTCGCCTGCATCACGCCGTTCAACTTCCCCGCCATGGTGCCGCTGTGGATGATCGGCAGCGCCCTGGCCTGCGGCAACACGGTGCTGCTCAAGCCCAGCGAAAAGGACCCGTCCTCCGCCGTCTTCATCGCGCAGGTCTTCGCCGAGGCCGGCCTGCCCGCAGGGGTCCTCAACGTGGTCCACGGCGACAAGGAAGCCGTCGACGTGCTCCTTGAGCATCCGGCCGTCAAGGCCATCAGCTTCGTGGGCTCGACGCCGATCGCCCAGTCCATCTACAAACGCGCCGCCGATCATGGCAAGCGCGTACAGGCCCTCGGCGGCGCCAAGAACCACATGGTGGTCCTGCCGGACGCGGACCTGTCCATGGCCGCCGACGCCGCCGTCTCCGCCGCCTACGGCTCCGCGGGGGAGCGCTGCATGGCCGTCAGCGTCCTGGTGGCCGTCGGCAACATCGCCGACGAGCTCGTCGAGGCGATCACCACCCGGATGGCCACCCTCAAGATCGGCCCCGGCACCGACCCCGCCTCGCAGATGGGCCCGCTCATCACCGCCGAGCACCGCGACAAGGTCGCCTCCTACGTCGCCGGTGCCGCCACTGAAGGCGCCACCGTCGTGGTGGACGGCCGGGAACAGGAGTTCGACTCCAACGGCTTCTTCATCGGCGTCAGCCTGATCGACCACGTCAAGCCGGGCATGAAGGTCTACGACGACGAGATCTTCGGCCCCGTCCTGTCCGTGGTCCGGGTCGAGACGTACCAGGACGCCGTCCGGCTCGTCAACGACAACGAATTCGGCAACGGGGTAGCGATCTTCACCCGCGACGGCGGCGCCGCGCGCCAGTTCGAGTTCGACGTCGAGGCCGGCATGGTGGGCGTCAACGTGCCGATCCCGGTGCCGGTGGGCACCTTCTCCTTCGGCGGCTGGAAGAACTCGCTCTTCGGCGACACTCACATGTACGGCCCCGAAAGCATCCGCTTCTACACCCGCGGCAAGGTGGTCACCACCCGCTGGCCGGACCCGTCCACCTCGGTAATCGACCTCGGCTTCCCGCAAGTCGACTGACCAACCCGCCTGGCCTCCCGCCGCCTCCCTAAAAGGCAACGCAGTCACATACGGCCCATCCGACACCCAATTATGGGCCGTATGTGACTGCCCCGCGTTGTTGGCAAGGGGGTCAGCCCTTCATGATCTCCGCGCGCTGGGCCATGTAGTCCTCCATGGCGAGTTCTCCGTTGCTGTACCGCTGGTCCAGTTCCGCCAGCTTCCGCGCCCGGAAGCCCTGCGGTGCCGACGGCGGCGGGGGCACCGCAGGTCCCGACGGCTGCTGGCCCGCAGCGGGCTGCTGTCCGAACTGCTGCGCATCCTGCTGCTGGAACGGCTTGGGCTGGTTGCCCGGGTAACCCGGGCTGTCCTCATGGGGGACCGGCGGCTGGTATCCCGCCGGCGCCTGGTGGCCCGCCGGCGGCGTGGGCTGCTGCGGAGCGCCCAGCTGGCCGAAGCCGCCGTAGTAGTCCCGCTGGGTGAAGCCGTCACGGGGCTGCTTGTTCTGCTGTCCGGGGTAGTTCCCGGCATCGCTCCCGGGAGTATCGCCGGGGAACTGCCCGAACTGGCCAGGGAAGCCGCCCGGCATACCCTGGTCCCGATTCCGGCCGCGCACCGACTTCTTGTAGTAGCGCATTGCCATCGGGATCAGGAATGACAGGATGATGATCCAGAAGAACAGATTGTTCACGGTACGGCGCCTTTCAGAAAGTGTCCTTCCAGCTTAACGCCCACACCCTGTCCGCCGTGCCGGGGCGCTACGTGCGCACGGGTTCCTCGGCACCGGGCGGGCCTTCGCCGGAGCCCAGCGGAACACCGGGCCCGAACACCGGGCCGGGCAGCGGTCGCTTTGCCGTCATACCGTCGCCGGAGGAACGGTGCCGCAGCCGCCGCACCACCCACGGCATGAAATATTCGCGGGCCCACACCAGGTCCCCGGTCCGCGCCTCCCGCCAGCTCCGCTGCGGCAGCGGCTTGGGGGAGAGCGGCTCGAGCGTGTGCCGGACGTTGAGGGAATCCAGCACCATGGCCGCGATGGTGTGGTGTCCCAGCGGCGAAAAGTGCAGGCGGTCCGCGTCCCACATCTGGGGATCGTTGAGTTGCCGCAAGGACCACATATCCGCGATGACGGCGTCGTGGCGGGCAGCGATGGTGCGGAGGTTCTCGTTGTAGATGGCCACCTTGCTGCGGACCCGGCCCAGCACGGACGAGCCGGTGTCGGGTCCGTTGAAGAGCACCACGGTGGCGCCGCCCAGGCCCAGGATCTGCACCAACGAGTCCAGCTTCTCCGCCAGCAGATCGGGATCGCCGCCGGGCCGGATCAGGTCGTTGCCGCCGGCGGACAGGGTCACGAGGTCCGGGCGGAGCGAAAGGCAGTGCGCCAGTTGCTGGTCCGCGATCTGCTGCAGGAGCCGGCCCCGGACGGCGAGGTTGGCGTACGCGAAGCCCTCGTGGCCGCGGCTCAGTTCCTCGGCCACGCGGTCGGCCCAGCCCCGGTGGCCGCCGGGGCTCGCTGGCTCGGGATCGCCGATGCCCTCGGTGAAGGAGTCCCCCAGGGCCACGTAGCGGGTCCACGGGTGGGTCACGGCAGTAGCTGGCGGATTCTCTATGGCTTCGGTTTCGCTCACCTTCATATCCTGCACTGTTCCAGTAAAGCTACGCCACCATAAGTTGTTACCGGCGGGTAATGGGAAGGTGGAACTGCAAGAATGGAGCCATGACTCACGCTCCTGCCTTTCCCGCGCCTGTTGTCCTGTGGTCCACCGCAGAGGAGGACCGTGCCGGAAAGCCGCTGCTGGTCCTGCTGCATGGCTACGGCGCCAACGAGCAGGATCTGCTCGGACTGGCGGACGTGCTTCCCGCCGGGTTCGCGGTGGCCTCGCTGCGCGCACCCCTGGTCTCCGGCCCCGGGTTCACCTGGTTCCCGCTGACCGCCTCCATCGACTACACGCTCGACGCCGTCCAGGACGCCGCCACGTACGTGCAGGACTGGATCGACTCCGTCAGGGCGGACCACCCCTCGGTGGCGCTGCTGGGGTTCTCCATGGGGATGGCGGTGGCCACCACGCTGCTCCGTCAGCGCCCCGCTGACTATGCCGCCGTCGTCGGACTCTCGGGATTTGCCGTCGACGCCGGCGGGGACCCGGGCTTCCGCGACGCCGAACTCGAAGGCACCGTGCCGATGTTCTGGGGCCGGGACCAGCAGGACCCGGTGATCACGCCGGACAAGATCGAATTCACCATGGCCTGGGTGCGCAGGCACGTCAAGCTCACCAAGGTGCTCTATGCCGGCATGTGGCACGGCATCAACCAGCAGGAAATGGGCCATGTGTCCGAGTTCCTGACCCACGAGGTGCTGAACAAACAGGGCTAGGGAGGACCCCGACGTCACGGCGGAGTCCTCCCAGTGCGCGCCCGGGAGCGCGTCAACACGGCATGTCGTTAGGGGATGTCGCTTTGTGCGGCCTCCCTGATGAGCCTGCGGGCGTCGTAGTCGGTCAGGAAGGTTTGGCGCTCGAGCGTGCGGGCACTGTCCTTCACTGCCTTCACGTAGGCGCCGTGGTTCCGGTACAGGCCGTCGATCACGTCCTGCGGGAGCGGTCGCTCGTATCCGGCGATGAAGCAGAAGGATGCACCGGTGGCGGTGCCGTACCAGGTGCTCGTCGGAGCGTCGAGGAAGGGTGAGCGCAGGCCACCCTGTACATTGCCGAACTTGTCCAGCACCGCCGCGCCATCGCGGACGAGGATCGGCTCCGCGCGCGGTGGCGCAATGCCTTCCCGGACCCAGCGGTCGAGGTTCCGCAGCGCGGCATTGAAGAAGATGGAGCTGGGGAACCTGCTGCGCGGTCCCTCATTGCAGGACGCAGGCGGGACGGACCGCCCCGCGGCAATGATGTCCGCGGACGACGCCGAGAAGGTGAGCTCGTCCGGTGTGGCGTGGCCGGCGCCCGCCATTTCGTAGTGGCGGTACTGGTCCCCGGGAACATCACTGTCGGCGCGGCGGGATCCGATGCCCCGCAGGTAGTCGGACTGCGACATGATCCGCATGATGGGCACGCCGACGTCCTTGAACTGGCGGCGCACATCGTTGGCGGGCGGGGCGGGCTCGCACTGGTTCATGGGGTACGCGCCGGCGAATGCACCGCCGGCCACAGCGACGATGTACGCGTCGTAGACGGGCTTGCCGTCGGATTCGATGACCAGCGGGTGCACGCCGTTGATGTAGTTGACCAGAAAGCCGCCGGTCTGGGAGTAGCCGAAGCCGTAGGCGTGCTCCACCCTGGTAGTCGGTGATCCGTAGCGCAGCGGGTTGGTGGAATCGTTGCTCTTGAGCCACGCGCCCACCTGGGAGTAGATGTCCCAGATCAGGCCGTTCTCCGTTGTCCGGGACGAGTCGGCGGCCACCGTTGCACAGTTGCGGGGGTCAGTGAGCGGCAGCGGATTCGCGAACGACAGGGATGCGTACCGCTCCGGATCGAAGTTCTTGAGCGCCTCGACGGCGATCGGCTTGGCGGTGATGCCCACCCAGGCGTCGCCGTTGGCGACGATCTGCTCCTGGGCGACTGCCCAGCCGATGTTGAGGTCGAACAGGTTGCTGGGGTTGAGCATCTCAACTACTACGTTGCCGCTGAACTTCTGGCCCTTGGCCGGTTTACGGACCAGGACGCGGGTGGTGTACGGGGCGTCGGCGGTGCGGATCTGGGCGGGTCCAGCGGTAGGCCAGGTGTAGACGTTCGAGGTGCCGCTGACCAGGTACTCCTCCTCGACGTAGCCGAGCTTCGAGAGATCCTGGGGGACTTCCTGGTGGTTGGCGGCGCCGAACGGATAGGACTCGGCCGTGGACGCTAGGGGTCCCTGCACCGCGGGGATCGGCGTCGCCCCGTCGGGTGCGGCAACCTGTGCCGGCGGGGGTGGAGTCACTGCAGTGGCTGGAACGGCTGACAGGCTGAGTCCTGTGAGGGCGAGGGACAGCGTCAGCAGGATGGATGTTCGGGAACAGGTTCTCATCGGTGCTCCTTCTCGGGACCGGGCTGCACTGCCCGGCACGCTTCGCGGCACACCGGCCTCGGTGCCGTGTGCCCTGACGCGACCTCGACGCTCAGGCCAGAACCCGGCGATTGTCAGGCAACGAAGCACTTCGACAGTAGTTAGGGCTGGTCGGCAGGGTCAAGGGTGGTGCGTGAAAGTGCAACAACGTGCAAGCTTCCACAGCAGACCTTGTCGATAAGCGATGTCGATACGCGGTAGGGCATCGCTCAGGACGGAATTACGCGACGTGATTCGAGCATGCAAAGCCGTCACGAACCAGTTGTCAGCCACGCACTATTGGTCATTTTCGTTAGTTCGTCTCGGGGGTCAGACGGAGTCTGGACCTTTTCGCGCCCGGTGTCCAGTCCAGCGGGGCATGCCCATTTCTTCGGACCCGGGACTGGGCATAATGCCACTATGTCCATCGGCTGGCCCCTGCGCGGGGCATGTCCCTTTGGGCCGGTGTCCAGTCCAGCGGGGCATGCCCATTCTTCGGACCCGGGACTGGGCATAATGCCACTATGTCCATCCGCTGGCCCCTGCGCGGGGCATGTTCCTGAGCCCGGCTTACGCGCCCAGACCCCCGACGAACTAACGAACATGCGCACTAGGTGCCGGCCGGGGTGCTGATCCTCACGGTCCTGCCGTTGACCGTGACGGTGTCGCCGTGGTGGAGTTGGCGGCCGCGGCGGTCGTCGATCTCGCCGTTGACCTTGACCAGGCCGCCCTTGACCAGCTCCGCCGCCTCCACTCCGTCCTCCACCAGGCTGGCCAGTTTCAGCAGCTGCCCCAGCCGGATCATGTCGTCGCGGATGGGGATCTCTTCAATTTCCGGGTTGCTCATAAAGCAATAATGCCTGACGTAAAGTGACAGCCATGACCCACTCACCCCGGATGCCCCTCATCGCCGGCCTGCCACTGGCCGTGGCCGCAGGGCTGCTGATGCCGGTCCAGGGCAGGATCAACGGCGCGCTGGGCGCGGCGCTCGCGGACGGAATCGCCGCCGCAGTGGTCAGTTTCAGCACCGGACTGGTGCTCATGATCGCCATTTCGCTGGCGCTGCCCAAGGGCCGGGCCGGGCTCGCGCGGATTCTGCCCGCCGTCCGGAACCGCGACTTCCCGCCGTATTACGTCCTGGCCGGCTGCATCGGGGCCTTCTTCGTTTTCACCCAGTCCTTCACCGTGGGCCTGCTGGGCGTAGCCCTGTTCACCGTGGCGGCTGTGACCGGTCAGACACTCAGCGGACTGCTGGTGGACCGGATGGGGATCGGCCCCGCCGGCAAAAAGGCCATCACCGGCATCCGGGTGCTCGGCAGCGTCCTGACCGTCGCCGCCGTCGCCTGGGCCGTCTCGCCGCGCCTTTCCGGGGCCGAATCCGGGGCGCTGCAGTTACTCGTTCCGGTGTTGCTGCCCGTGCTGGCCGGGTTCCTGATGAGCTTCCAGCAGGCCATGAACGGGACCGCGACGGTTCACTACGGCACCCCCATCACGGCCACGCTGGTGAACTTCGTGTCCGGCACCGTCCTGCTCTGGACCGCCTGGCTGATCAAGCTCGCAGTGGCCGGCACCGGAAATCCACTCCCGGGGGAGTGGTGGTACTACCTCGGCGGGCCAATGGGCTGCGTTTTCATCGGGGTGGGCGCCCTGCTGGTGCGCAGCCTGGGTGTGCTGGTGACGGGGCTCGGAATGATTTCCGGCCAGCTGCTGGGCTCACTCGGCCTGGACGTCGCCTTCCCGGCACCGGGGACCGTGGTGGCCCTGCCTACGGTCCTCGGCACCATCCTGACCCTGGCGGCGATCGTCCTGGCCACCCTGCCCTGGCCCAAAGGCGCCCTGAAGCGGTAGCCCCGGCGGGGCGGCAGCCCGGTAGGCTAGGAACCGCAGCTTCCTGCACCGCGGCATTTGGCCGCAGCGACATTTACCCACCGCAATGTGTACCCATAGCTTTGTTTGTTTTGCGTTTTTAGTGCCCCGTCCGGCAACCAGCCGGGGGTTCCGGGGCTGAGACCGCGGACCGCACCCAGCGGCCCTGTAGAAAGTGGAGTTCCCATGGCAGCAAAATCCGTCCTCGACCAGATCATTTCCCTCGCCAAGCGCAGGGGTTTCGTATTCCAGGCCGGTGAAATCTATGGTGGCTCCCGCTCCGCCTGGGACTACGGGCCCCTTGGCGCGGAGCTCAAGGAAAACATCAAGCGCCAGTGGTGGCAGTCCGTGGTGCGCGGCCGTGACGACGTCGTCGGCCTCGACTCCTCCGTCATCCTGCCCCGCCAGGTCTGGGAGGCGTCCGGCCACGTGGATGTCTTCTCCGACCCCCTGGTGGAGTGCCTCTCCTGCCACAAGCGCTACCGCGCGGACCACCTCCTGGAAGAGTTCGAGGAAAAGAAGGGCCGCCCGGCCGAGAATGGCCTCAAGGACATTGCCTGCGCCAACTGCGGAACCCGCGGCCAGTGGACCGAACCGCAGGAATTCTCCGGCCTGCTCAAGACCTACCTGGGCCCGGTGGCCAGCGAAGAGGGCCTGCACTACCTGCGCCCCGAAACCGCGCAGGGCATCTTCGTCAACTTCAGCAACGTCCTGACCACCTCCCGCAAGAAGCCCCCGTTCGGCATCGGCCAGATCGGCAAGTCCTTCCGCAACGAGATCACGCCGGGCAACTTCATCTTCCGCACCCGCGAGTTCGAGCAGATGGAAATGGAATTCTTCGTCGAGCCCGGCACGGATGAGCAGTGGCACCAGTACTGGATGAAGGAACGGATGTCCTGGTACACGGGCCTCGGCATCAAGGAAGACAACCTGCGCTTCTTCGAGCACCCGCTGGAAAAGCTGAGCCACTACTCCAAGGGCACCACGGACATCGAATACCGCTTCGGTTTCCAGGGCTCCGAGTGGGGGGAGCTCGAGGGCGTGGCCAACCGCACCGACTTCGACCTCTCCACCCATGCCAAGGCCTCCGGCCAGGACCTGAGCTACTTCAACCAGGCCACCAACGAGCGCTACACCCCGTACGTGATCGAACCCGCCGCAGGCCTGACCCGCTCCTTCATGGCGTTTATGATCGATGCGTACACCGAGGATGAGGCACCCAACGCCAAGGGCGGCGTGGACATCCGCACCGTGCTCAAGCTCGATCCGCGGCTGGCCCCGGTCAAGGCGGCCGTGCTGCCGCTGAGCCGCAACGAGGACCTCTCGCCGAAGGCCAAAGACCTCGCCGCGCAGCTGCGCAGGAGCTGGAACATCGAGTTCGACGACGCCGGCGCCATCGGCCGCCGTTACCGCCGCCAGGACGAGATCGGCACCCCGTTCTGCATCACCGTGGACTTCGAGACACTGGAGGATCAGGCCGTCACAATCCGCGAACGCGACACCATGAGCCAGGAACGCGTCTCCCTGGACAAGGTGGAGGGCTACCTGGCCGCCCGCCTGATCGGCGCCTGACGATGGCGATCGAATACCGTGAATGGCGCGACGGCGACGACCTTGCCCTGCTGGAAATGTGGGGCGGCCCGGAAACGGTCCAGGCCGGGCAGTTCCGCGGCACCCTGGCACCCTCCGGCAACTCGCCGTGGCGCCGCTGCATCGTGGCCGAGGACGTTGTCGACGGCGTGGCCGTCCCTGTCGCGGCGGGCGTGGTCCACGAGGCGTCCCTGCACCCGGAACGGCTCTGGGCCTACATCGAGGTGGATCGGCACCACCGCCGCACCGGCGTCGGGTCCACCCTGCTGACCATGCTCCGGCACGAGGCCGCACAGTCGCCGTCGGGCGTCACCAGGCTCCGGACCAAGGTGGAACCGGGCACCCCGGGCGCGGCCTTCGCCGCGGCGGCGGGCCTGGCCGCGATCCAGCGGTCCCGGCTCGTCGTCGTCGACCCCGGAGCGCTCAAGCTGCCGGTCTTCGGTGACGGCTCCGAAGCCGCCGCCGCCGAACAGATCGAAGACCTGGCCACCGGTTCCGTGGAGCTGAGCGACGTCGTGGGCCGCTACTACACGTCGGTGCACGGCTGGGACAGCCCCGGGGACCTCAGCATCGCCACCGTGCAGCGGCTGTTCCTGGCCGAGCTCAGCGGAGCCCACGGCGCGATTGTGCTCCGCGCACCGAGGGCCAGTGCCTTCGGCGCGGGCGTGCCGGCAAGCAAAAAGGGCCGGCTCGAGGCCTTCGCGGTCAGCTACGCGGCCTTAGTCCCCGGCGGGGAGAACACCGAGGGCGGCGAGGGTGCCACATCCGGCCAGCCCACCGACGTTTTCGTGGGCCACGAGCCACAGCTTCTCCCGGAGCAGGCCAAGGCCGCCGTCCGTGACCTGCTGGCGCTCATCGCGTTCCAGCACCCCGTGCTGCTGGAACTGGACGATTCGATGACGGCGCTTTGTGCCGTCGTCGAGCCCCTGCTGGACAGCGGCAACGCCCGCGAACAGGGTGCCGAGACCCAGGTCGTTTCCGACCCGGACTAGGACTTAACCCAACTGACCCGCAGCTGTGGCCGTTATGGAGCGTCATATCGGCCACAGCTGCGGGTCAGTTTGCATGTACGGCTATTTACCCGGTGGCATCACGGGCGGGACGAAGTCGAAGGTCATCCCCAGCAGCCAGACCAGCAGCAGCACCACCGGCAGGTGGAACACAAACTGCAGGAAGGTGAAGCCCACCAGGTCCCGGGCCCGCAACTTCAGCACCGCGAGCAGCGGCAGCATAAAGAACGGGTTGATCAGGTTCGGCAGGGCCTCGGCGATGTTGTAGATCTGCACGGTCCAGCCGAGGTTCATCTGCACATCGGTGGCGGACTGCATCACGTAGGGCGCCTCCACGAGCCATTTGCCGCCGCCCGAGGGGACCAGCAGGCCCAGCAGCGCTGTGTACAGCGCAATGACGACGGCGAACCCGCCGCCGCTGCCGATGTCCGTGAAGAATTCGGCCAAGTGGGCGGAGATGGTCATCCCGCCGTTGCCGGTGGCCCTGGTCAGGATCGCGGCCATCGCGGCGTAAAGCGGGAACTGGACCAGGATGCCGGCCGTGGCCGGGACGGCCTTGGTGACGGCCTGCAGGAAGTTCCGCGGCGTGCCGTGCAGCACCAGGCCCAGGATCAGGAAGACCAGCAGATAGCCGTTGAGGCTGCTGACCACCGACAGGAACGGCTTGGTGAGGAACTGCGAGGCGAGCCAGCCGAGCGTCAGGATACCGGCCAGGATGGGCAGGATCATGCTGTATTCGAGCCATTCGCCCGGGCGGGAGCGCGGCTCCGGCTCGCTCGGTTCGTCATCGAGGTCGACGCCGAGAACCTCGGCGGTGCGGATCGCGCCGCCCTGAGGCGCCGAGAAGTGCGCGATCACGGTGGTGAGGGCCATCAGGATGACCAGGGTGAGCAGCGACTGCCAGGTGAAGATGGTGGTGCCGAAGTCCAGGATGCCGGTGATCTTCAGCAGGGCCGGCGGCAGCGATGCCGCGGTGGCCTGCAGCTGGGCGGCGGAGGAGGAGAGCCCCAGCGCCCAGACGGCGCCGAGGCCCATGAACGCGGCCGCGCCGAGCGCCCGGTAGTCCACGGTCAGATCCTTGCGGCGGGCGATGGCACGCGCCAGCAGGCCGCCGAAGATGAGGCTGAGGCCCCAGTTGAGGAAGGACACGGACATCGACATCAGCGCCACGAAGCTCACCGCGGTGCGGGCGGTGGCCGGGATCAGGGCGAGGCGGTTGATGAGCCTGGCCACGGGCGGGGAGGTGGCCACGACATAGCCGGTGAGGACCACCATGGCCATCTGCAGGGTAAAGGCGGTCAGGTCCCAGAAGCCGTTGCCGAACGAATCAGCCACCGACTGGGGCGAGGCGCCGATCGCGAGGGCGGCTACGGCGATGATGACGACGCCGGCCAGGGCGAAAATGTAGGCATCCGGGAACCACTTCTCCGTCCACGCCGCCATCCGTTGGGCTATCCGGGCGAGACCGCGTTCTTCGATTCCGCTGGTCGTCAGGGCTGTGTTTGCCACAGAGGACTACCTCTCCATTGAGTGGGATTTTGTACCCCATGGAGTTTAGTGGGCCAGTGGCGGGAATCCGGCCTATCGGCGGCGGCCGCCTGCGCGCCGCGGGCCCTCGGCTTCATCAAGCCGTTGCCGTTCGTGCTCGCTGGGAGCTCCACCGCCAAGGTCCGCCGGCATCCACCAGGCGCCGGGGGCCGCTGTCAGCGGGAAGTCCGCGATGCCGGCGTCGATCCCGGCCTGCAGGACCCCGCGCAGCCGGGCGGTGGCTGCCTGGACGTCGTCCGAGGGGGCCACGGTCAGCGGCTCGCCGACATGGACCCGGACCGGCGCGCGCCACGCCATGCGGGGGGAGAAGCCGCCGCGGCGGGTCGACTGTTGGCGCGTCATCAGACGGTGGGATCCCCAGACCGAGACGGGGATGATCGGCACGCCGGCCTCGGCGGCCATCCGTACGGCGCCGGTTTTGCACCCGCGCACTTTAAAGCTGCGGCTGACGCCGCCCTCGGGCAGGACGGCGACGTACTCGCCGTCGCGGAGTTTCCGCACGGCGGCGTCGTAGGCGTGGGAGCCGGTGTCATATCCGACGACGACGTGCCCGGCGGCGCTGATGGCGGGGCCCGCGAACCAATGGTCGGCAGCTCCCTGGGTGATCAGGAAGCGCAGCTGGGCCTTGCTGTTCCACCACAGCAGCAGTTCGGCGAAGGCGAAGTCGAGGTACCCGAAGTGGGTGATCGCGACGACGGCGCCACGGCCCGGCGTGACCCGCCGGGAGGTGCGCCCGGTGGAACCGGCGGGCGACTCCGGCGCCGGGAGGTGCTCCCGCCCCGTGACGATGATACGGATCCGGAACAGCCACCGCAGCGCCAGGCCGGTGCGGACGATGACACGGTAGAAGCGGTCGTTGGGCTTGGGCCGCCAGGCCATCAGTGCCCGCTGGTCCGGGGCCCGCTGGGCCGGGACTTACCGGTGTTGCGGGGTTTGCGGGGCGGCCACGGCAGGAAGCCGGAGGTGGACTCGACGTATTCCTTGTAGCCGGGACGGGCGGACATTGCCTTCTCGGTCAGCGGCTTGCCGGTCTTGCCGGCCAGCGTCCAGATCATCAGCGCGGGGGAGAGGATGGTCAGCACACCGGGCCAGGAGTCGGCGGCGACGAGGAAGAGCCCGGCCCAGACGGCCGCGTCACCGAAGTAGTTCGGGTGCCGGGTGTAGCGCCACAGGCCGGTGTCCAGGACCGTGCCGCGCCTGGACGGATCGTCCTTGAACCGAGCCAGCTGCCAGTCGCCCACGGTTTCGAAGGCGAAGCCCAGGATCCAGAGCAGGACGCCCGCCAGCGCCAGCCAGCCGAGGCCCCCGGTACTGAACATGCCCACCTGCACGGTGAGCGAGACGAAGAAGAGCACCACGGCTTGGGGAAGGTACACGCGGCGCAGCGCATAGACGTTGCGGGAGCCGGGGGCCGAGGAGAGCATGTCCACGTACCGGGGGTCCTCGCGGCCGCCGCGGGCGCGAAGGCCGATATGGACGGCCAGCCGGATGCCCCAGACCGCCACGAGCGCCAGGAGCAGGAGGCGTCGGCCGCCGTCGCCGTGGCCGGCGGACAGCAGCCACGAGATGGCGGCGACGACGACGAAGCCGAGGCCCCAGACGGTGTCGATGACCGAATGCCGGCTCTGCCGGACGGCGATGGCGAAGGTCAGCGCCAGCAGCGCCAGGAGGCCTGCGGCCACCCAGGGGAGGCTGGCGAGGAAAGCCTCCAACGGGAAGACACTGAGCGCGGATCCGGGCATCAGAGCACCACCGGGAGGCGGCCGCCGGGGGCGGGGAGGAGGGTGCGGAACGCGTCCGTGCTGTCCGGCAGTTCCCTGCCCGCGCGGCCGGCGAAGGCATCCAGGATGAAGCCGTTGGCGAGGGAGTTCCAGAGACCCACCCGGCGGACCATGAAGTGCCCGGCGCCCTTGAGGGACACATAGTCCACGGATTCCGCGACGCCGTCTGCCCGCCGGGCGTAGGCCAGCGAGTTGGCGGGGCTGGTCCAGCGGTCGTCGGTGCCGTGAACGATCAGGATCCTGCGGCCGGCAACGGGTTCAACCGGCGTCGCATGGTTCAGCCACGGTGCCAGCGCCACCACGGCTTCCACCTGCGGATCATCGGCTACGCAGAGCGCGGTCAGCCCACCCATCGAGTGGCCCAGCAGATAAACGGGCACTCCCGGGTGCACGCGGCGGATGTGGGAAAGGGCCCAGCGGGCGTCCTGAACGGGGGACATGTCCTTCCCGTTCCAGCCCCGGTAGCGGTTCCGGAGGGTCCAGACGGCCAGCCCGTGCGGTCCGCCCCGCGAGCGGAGCGCCGAGGCGAACGGCAGCATCCGGGCCGGGCTCAGGTGCCGGGGGCTGACCGACTCGTAGCTTTCCGATCGTCCGCCGTGCAGCACCAGGGCGACGCCCCGGGGTTCCCCGGCAGCCTCGGCAATGCTCAGCACGGCCTTGGCGGCCGGAGCTGCTGGCTCCTGATCGCGGTCGTCCAGTATTTGTATGGCCACGCCGGTGTCCTCCAGATAGTTCGTCCCTCAAATAACAACCATAAGTCGCCCGGCGGCGTTCCCGGCGCGCAGTTCCTCAGGTCATTCCCACAGCATATTCGGAGCCGGGCCACCGGGGGATTGGATCGCAACCCGGGCGCAGGGCCCGCGGGCAGATGGACCGGGTGTCCCCGGCACCTGCGGCGTCATCCGTCCGGAGCGGCGCCGGAAACGCCGTAAGGTTTCCGGCATGAGGTTGAACTGCTGATGGGTGCCGGACATTCCCATGCCCCCACCGACCACGCGGCGCCGACGCCCCAGGCGCTCGCCGCACGGGCCAGGGCCAACTGGATCCTGGCTGCCATCCTGATCCCGCTGACCCTGCTGACGCTCGCGGCGATGGCAATGATGTGGCCTTCGGGCAGCAAGGAAAGCATCAAGCTGGCGAGCCCCTACGCGGCGGCGCCCGGCGTCACCTTCGATACCGGAAAGATCCAGCGCGTCGTCACCGGCAGCTGCATGGAGGGCGCCCGGACCGGCGGTGCTGGCGGCGACGCGGCCGGCCAGGCCGCGCCGCAGGGCTCCGAGTGCACTTTCGCCTTCACCGAGCCGGACAAGGGCGGCAATCCCGTCAAGGTGGTCATCAACCCCGACGTCGCCAAATCCCACGGGGTCAAGGTGGGCGACCTCATCCGCTACCTCAACCTGTCCAAAGCGCCGGGCGCCTCGGAGGCCCAAGGCTCTCCCGCCTATGTGTTCGTCGACTTTGTCCGGACCCTGCCGATCATCTTCCTGGCGGTGCTGTACGCCGTCGTCGTGATCGCGGTGGCGCGCTGGCGCGGGCTGCGCGCCCTGATTGGGCTCCTCGGGGCCTACGCCGTGCTTGTCACCTTTATGTTGCCGGGGCTGGTGGAGGGCAAGCCGCCGCTGCTGCTGGCGCTCGTGGGGTCCACGGTGATCATGATCGGGGTGCTCTACTTCGCCCATGGCTTCTCCGCCCGGACCTCCACCGCCCTGCTCGGCACGATGTTCGGCCTCGGCATCACCGCGCTGCTGGCGGCCTGGGCCACCGACGCCGCCAACCTCGCCGGCGTCGGCAGCCACGATTCCGCCACCCTCGCCAACATCTCGGACAACATCTCCATCTCCGGCATCATCCTGTGCGGGCTGATTATTTCCGGCCTGGGCGTCCTGAACGACGTCACCATCACGCAGTCCTCGGCCGTCTGGGAGCTGTGGGAACTCGCCCCGGAAACGTCCGCGCGCCAGCTGTTCACCTCAGCCATGAGGATCGGCCGGGACCACATCGCCTCCACCGTCTACACCATCGCCTTCGCCTACGCCGGGGCGGCGCTGCCCATCCTGATCATCGTGATGCTCTACGAGCGGCCAATCGGCGATGCACTCACGAGCGCCGAGCTTTCCGAGGAAGTCATCCGCACCCTTGTCGGTTCAGTCGGGCTGGTCCTGGCGATTCCGGTCACCACACTGATCGCGGTGCTCGTGGTGAAGGCCACCGGACTCAGGGGCGCCGGGCTCAAGAACGCCGGTGACGTTGTGCCCGGCGGTCCTGAGTCCAGCGGCCTTGTGCCCGGCGGCCGGCAACTTGCCGCGTCCACCGCGGACGACGACGACGGCGGTGACGGCGCGTACGACGGCGGCGCCCGTGCGGGCCGTGCCGGCGGTGACGATGCGGCGCCAGCCGACCGCCGCGGCCGCCGCAGTGCCTTACCCAGATGACGCCCGTTATCCACATAGCGCGGCCCGGAGCAGGCCGATTTGCCCGGCTTTGAGACAATGTAGGGGTGACTGTTGTAGCAACGCCTCCCGCCCCGACGCTGGAACTCCCGCCCCTGAAGCTCGGCCCCATCACGGTGGACACCCCCGTGATTCTGGCTCCCATGGCTGGCATCACCAACTCCGCCTTCCGCCGGCTATGCCGTGAATACGGCGGTGGCCTCTACGTCGCCGAGATGGTCACCTCGCGCGCCCTTGTGGAGCGCACGCCGGAATCGCTGCGCATCATTTCACACGACGACGACGAGAAAGTCCGCTCCGTCCAGCTCTACGGCGTGGACCCCGTGACCGTCGGCCAGGCCGTCCGAATGCTGGTCGAGGAAGACCGCGCGGACCACATCGACCTCAACTTCGGCTGCCCCGTGCCCAAGGTGACCCGGCGCGGCGGCGGCTCGGCCTTGCCATGGAAGATCGACCTCTTCACCTCGATCGTCCAGACGGCGGTGAAAGAAGCCGCCAGGGGCAACGTCCCGCTCACCATTAAGATGCGCAAGGGCATCGACGAGGACCACCTGACGTACCTCGACGCCGGCCGGATCGCCCGCGATTCCGGCGTGGCCGCCGTCGCGCTCCACGGCCGCACCGCTGCGCAGTTCTACTCCGGCCAGGCCGACTGGTCCGCGATTGCCCGGCTGCGCGAGGCGCTTCCTGACATTCCGGTGCTTGGCAACGGTGACATCTGGTCCGCCGAGGACGCGATCCGCATGGTCCGCGAAACCGGCGTCGACGGCGTCGTCGTGGGCCGCGGCTGCCAGGGACGGCCGTGGCTGTTCGGCGACCTGATGGCTGCCTTCGAAGGCAGCAGCAAACGCCACAAGCCGGACCTGCGCCAGGTGGCCGAAAGCGTCTACCGCCACGCCGAACTAATGGTGGAAACCTTCGGCGACGAGGGCAAGGCGCTCCGCGAAATCCGCAAGCACATGGCCTGGTACTTCAAGGGCTATGTGGTTGGCAGCGAACTGCGGACCAGGCTGGCGATGGTGACCAGCCTCGAGGTGCTCCGCGGGACGCTGGACCAGCTGGACCTTGATTCGCCGTACCCCGGAGTCGATGCCGAAGGCCCACGCGGCCGCGCAGGCTCGCCCAAGAAGCCCGCGCTGCCCAAGGACTGGCTGCTGGACCGCAGTATGGACGCCGCACAGTCGCGGGACATCTCCTTCGCGGAACTGGACGTGTCCGGTGGCTGAAACCAGGACAACCGCCCCCGTCCTGGACGGCTACGACGCCCGCGACTTCGCCCGCTGGGTGGAGGAACCGCCCAAGACCACCTACCGCTCGGACTTCGAACGCGACCGCGCCCGGGTGCTGCACTCCTCTGCGCTTCGCCGGCTCGGCGCCAAGACGCAGGTCGTGGCACCGGACACCGATGACTTTGTCCGCACGCGCCTGACCCACAGCCTCGAGGTGGCACAGGTGGGCCGGGAACTGGGCCGCGCCCTGGGGTGCGACCCCGACGTCGTGGACACGGCCTGCCTGAGCCACGATCTCGGCCACCCGCCCTTCGGGCACAACGGCGAGTCGGCCCTGAACGAGGTTGCGCACGCCATCGGCGGCTTCGAGGGCAATGCCCAGACCCTGCGCCTGCTGACCAGGCTGGAGCCCAAGGTCCTCACCCCGGACGGCCGCCCCGCCGGGCTGAACCTGACCCGCGCCAGTCTCGACGCAGCCGCCAAGTACCCGTGGTCGGCGGAGAACGCCCCCATCATCCACGGCCAGCGGACCAGTAAGTTCGGCGCCTACGAGGACGACCTTCCCATCTTCGACTGGATCCGCGAGGAGGCACCCGAGCGGCGCTCCTGCCTCGAAGCCCAGGTCATGGACCTTGCCGACGACATCTCCTACTCCGTGCACGACGTCGAGGACGCGATTGTGGCGGGACACTTCCAGCTGCGCTGGATGGACAACCCGGACCACCGTGCCCGGGTCGTGGGCTACGCCAGGCAGTGGTATCTGCCGCACAACGATCCCGCCGCGATCGACGCGGCGCTGGCCCGGCTCGAAGCCACGAGCGTCTGGGTCCGCGAGGCCGACGGCAGCCGCAAGTCCATGGCCGCGCTCAAGGATATGACCAGCCAGCTCATCGGCCGGTTCTGCCAGCGCGCGCTGGAAGCCACCCGCGCCGTCTACGGTCCGGAGAACCTCACGCGCTATAGCGCCGAGCTGATCGTCCCGGAGGAGACTGTGATGGAAATCGCCGTGATGAAAGGCCTTGCCACCACGTTCGTCATGACTACCGAGCACCGGCAGCCCATCTACGAACGCCAGCGCGAAGTCCTCCATGCCCTCGTTACCGCGCTGAGCGCCACCGGCGACCGGAACCTGGAGCCGATGTTCGCCGCCGACTGGCGCGACGCGCAGGACGACGGCGCGCGGCTGCGCGTTGTGATTGACCAGGTCGCTTCGCTGACCGACGGCTCCGCGCTGGCAATGCATGAGCGGCTCGTTGGCAGTCTGCCGTCGCTGTGGTGACTGGCACCATAACCAGCCCTTCGGCGTCGTACCCGGGTACTAGGATGGCACTGTGGCCGGCCTGATCAAACGCGAAGATATCGACGAAGTACGCCAGCGCACGGACATCAAGGAAGTCGTCGACGGCTATGTGACGCTCAAGGGCGCGGGGCTGGGCTCCTTCAAAGGCCTGTGCCCCTTCCATGACGAGCGTTCGCCCTCGTTCACCGTCCGTCCCCAGGTGGGCAGATACCACTGCTTCGGCTGCGGCGAGGACGGCGACGTCATCTCTTTCGTGCAGAAACTGGACCACACCTCGTTCCAGGAAGCCGTGGAGAAACTGGCCGCCCGGATCGGCTTCGAGCTCCGCTACGAGGATGGCGGCTCCGGCCCCAACCGCGAGGACATCGGCCGCCGGCAGCGCCTGCTCGACGCGCACAAGGTCGCCGACGAATTCTTCCGCGCCCAGCTCCTGACCCCCGGTGCCACCGAGGGCCGCAACTTCCTGCACGAGCGCGGCTTCGACCGCACCGCGGCCGAGCAGTTTGGCGTCGGCTATGCCCCGCAGGGCTGGGACTCGCTGCTCAAGCACCTCCGGGGACGCGGCTATACCGACCCCGAGCTCAAGCTCACCGGCATGTTTTCTGAGGGCGGACGGGGGATCTACGACCGTTTCCGGGGCCGGCTGATCTGGCCGATCCGGGATATCGCAGGGGACACCATCGGCTTCGGCGCCCGCAAACTCTACGAGGACGACCAAGGCCCCAAATACCTCAACACCCCCGAAACCGCGCTCTACAAGAAGTCGCAGGTCCTCTACGGGATCGACCTTGCCAAGCGGAACATCGCCAGGGAACGCCAGCTCGTCGTCGTGGAGGGTTACACCGATGTGATGGCCTGCCACCTGGCCGGGATCACGACGGCGGTGGCCACCTGCGGAACCGCGTTTGGCACCGATCACATCAAGATTGCCCGCCGACTGCTTTCCGACGACGGCAGCGGAGGTGAGGTCATCTTCACCTTCGACGGCGACGCCGCCGGCCAGAAGGCTGCGCTGCGCGCCTTCGAAGAGGACCAGCGCTTCGTGGCGCAGACCTATGTGGCCGTCGAGCCCAACGGCGCCGACCCCTGCGAGCTGCGCCAGTCCAAGGGTGACGCGGCCGTCCGTGAGTTGATCGACACCCGCCGCCCGTTGTTCGAGTTCGCGATCCGCGCCGCCCTGAAGCGGCACAACCTGGACACCGTCGAGGGCAGGATCGCCGCGCTGCGCGAAGCCGCCCCGGTAGTAGCCCAGATCCGCGACGTCGGCATCCGCCCCGCCTACGCCCGCGAACTGGCCGGCTGGCTGGGCATGCCGGTGGAGGACGTCAGCCGTGCGGTGGGCGCCGCGGCCAAGCGTGCCCCCCAGCCGCCGTCCGGGGGCTCCGCACCCGGGCATGGGGGACAAGGGCAGGGTTCCGGCTACGGTTTGGGGGCCGGCGGGGGAGCTCCGGCCCGGTCGGCGCCGGGTGTCGCGCCACTGCCGCGTTCGGCAGTTCTGCCGTCCTTCAACCGGCCGGATCCGCGCGACCCGGTGGCCTCCATGGAGCGGCAGGCGCTTGAGGTGGCCTTGCAGGAGCCCGCGATGCTGGAAGGCGAGACCTGGCATCGCTTTTCCGAGGCACGCTTCTCGACGCCGGCGTACCTTGCCATCCACGAGGCTATCCGGGCCACCGGGCTGGCCTTCACGGGTGATCCGGTGCGTTGGGTGGAGGCGTTGCTGCAGGAGGTTCCCGAGCCGCTGCGGCCGCTCGTGTCCGAGCTTTCCGTTGTCCCGCTGCCGGCCAGTACCGCGGACGGGGTGCTGCGGTACTGCAAGGACATCCTGGCGCGCCTGTTCGAGCTGCAGATCACCCGGGTCAAGGCGGAAAAGATGGGCCAGCTGCAGCGCCTTGATGCCTCGTCGGATCCGGAGGAATTCCAGCGGCTCAACCGCGAGCTCATGCAGCTCGAGATGCAGCGGCGGTTGCTTCGTTCGGACGCTTGAGCATCCCGGCTGTGTTGTCCCGGCTGTTGTCCCGTACGGGGGCAATTTCACTTCCCGGCGAGGTGTTTGCTAGGCTTAGATCCGCTTCATTCCTCCTTAGCTCAATTGGCAGAGCATTCGACTGTTAATCGAAGGGTTGCTGGTTCAAGTCCAGCAGGAGGAGCGCGCAGTCCCCGTTCCGGGTCACCGGGACGGGGACTTTTCTATACCCGGAGGGGGTATTTTCGATTTCCTGCGGGCCGGGCGCGCTGCCGATTTCCAAAGCGGCAGATCCTTTGCTAATGTCATACCTGCTTCATTCCTCCTTAGCTCAATTGGCAGAGCATTCGACTGTTAATCGAAGGGTTGCTGGTTCAAGTCCAGCAGGAGGAGCGGACAGGTCCCGCGGCCGGCAAACAACCGGCTGCGGGACCTTTTTTGTGCCTGGGAATGGTGGGGACGTCGCGGGGCGCCTCAAACGAAGTACATCTCCACCTGCAGGAACCGCTCCGCCTCGGCCACGGCGGCCTCGAAGGCCTCATGCTCAGTGGGGGACTGCCTTGGTACGCGGGGATGCCACTCATGCGGCGCCGAATGGACCTGGGTGAAGCCGCCGCCGGGCGGGGCGTAAAAGATCCCGAAGCGCTGCACGGGCCATTCCGGGGAGGTCTCCGGGGCAACCAGCAAGGCGGAGTCGTAGGCCGGGTTGTACCACTGGGCGATCGGGCGCCGCCGGTCCTCCGTGAACAGCCCGCCGGCGAAGAGGGCCGCCGACTGGGAGCTGGTCTGGCTGCACAGGCGATCCCACCACAGAGGCAAAATCCCGGCGTCGCACCGCTGCCACGTGGCCGGTAGGGGCGGAGGATCCTGCCAATCGGGCACACTGCAACTTTATCGCCCGCGGCGGATCGGGAACAGTGCCCGAGGACAGGGCGCGAAGCCAGGCCCTGAAGACAGGCCCTGAAGACGGGGCACCAGACCCCGCCCGCCGCCGCTGCCCCCGCCGTCGGACATGTCCCGCGCCGGGGTGGGCGGATGGACACAATGCAAATATGCCCACTTGCGGGCGCCAAGAATGGGCATATCCCGCTGGGAGTGGGTGGCGGAGCGGCCGGGGATCGTTCTAGCCGATCGCCGGTACCGTGCGCGGCCTCACAACGAGCCAGAGGGCGGCTGCGCCGAGGAAAATGCAGACGGCCTGGACTGAGCCCATCGGGGAGGCGGAGCTGACGCCGAGCCAGCCCACTACGGGCGAGACCAGGCCCGCCAGCATAAACGTGGCCGCGCCGAGCAGGGAGGCCGCGGTGCCGGCCTGCGCGCCGTGTTTGGCCAGCGCCAGCACCTGGACACAGGGAAAAGTGAAGCCGGCGCCGAGGATGTAGAACCAGAGCGGCACCAACACGCCCCACAGGCCGAAGCCCAGCTGGTCGAAGATCACGATCAGCACGGCCATGAGGAACATCCAGGCTGTCGAGCAGGCCAGGATCCACTGCGGCGGAACCCGGCGGATAAGCCGGGAGCTGGTCTGGACACCGGCGACGATTCCCAGCGAGTTGACGCCGAAGAGCAGGCCGTACTGCTGGGGGCTGAAGCCGTAGACACCCTGGAAGAGAAACGGCGAGGCGGACAGGTAACTGAACAGCCCGGCGAAGTTCATCCCGCCCACCAGCAGCAGGCCCACGAAGATCCGGTCCGCGAACAGAACCCCATAGCGCTGGCGGGCGGTCATCCCAGTCTTCCCGCGGAGCTCCCTGGGTAAAGTTTCGCGGACCACGAACACGGCAGCGATGATGACGCAGGACCCGTAGCCGGCCAGGAAGAAGAAGATGCCAGGCCACGGCATGAACAGCAGCAGCTGCGAACCGATCACGGGGGCGAGGATCGGCGCGAGGCCGTTCACCAGGGCCATCCGGGAGAACATCCGCACCATGGCGTAGCCGCTGAACAGGTCCCGGACCATCGCCATGGCCACCACGCTGCCGCCCGCGGCGCCGATGCCCATGAGGACCCGGAACAGGCCCAGCGTGGTGATGTCCGTGGACAGTGCCGCGCCCAAGGACGCGGTGATGTGCACGGCTGTGGCCAGGATCAGCGGTATCCGCCGGCCGAATTTGTCGCTCAGCGGGCCCACCACGAGCTGCCCCAGGGCGAAGCCCACCGTCGTTCCGGTCAGCGTGAGCTGCACGGCGGCCGCTGAGACCCCGAGGCTCTCTTCCAGGGCCGGGAATGCGGGCAGGTAGAGGTCAACCGTGAATGGCCCCAACGCGGTCAGGGCACCCAGCATCAAAATGTAGAGGAGTTTGCGACGTCGGCTTAGCGAATCGCCGGGATTGCTGTGTGTACTCACGGAGTTCAATCCTAGGGCCACCCCGCAGCCGCGCCCCGGCCGGCAGCAGGGGACGCGCCACACCCCGCCGCCGCGCCCGGCCGGGAGCCTGAATGGTAGTTTTGACACCGGGGTGTGCGTGAAGCGGCGCACACCCGTCAAGCCCGCGGAAGCGGATTCACAGATGTAACCAGATAGGCGGGACCGATGAGCGGACGTCACAGCGGCGGGACAAGCGGCGGGAAAAGCGGTAGAGTCCGCATTTCGGCGCTGCCCGGAACCTTGAAACTGATCTCCAAACTCGCTCCCCGGCAGCTCAATGACGAGATCGCCTTCGCCAAGATCGAGCTCAAGCGCAAGGGTATCCAGGTCGGCGTCGCCGCAGCCTTTCTCGCCGTCGCGGTGGCCTTCGTTTCCTTTTTGGTCATCGGGCTCATCGTCGCCGCGATCATGGGCCTCGCCACGATCATGCCGGCCTGGCTGGCGGCACTGCTGGTCTGCGGCGTTTTTCTGCTGATCGCCCTGATCACCGGGCTGCTGGGCGTCGGCAAGTTCAAGAAGGCCATGCCGCTGGTTCCGCAGGAAACCATCCGCGGCTTCAAGTACGACCTCGGTATCGCGAAGGAGGGTTCCGCCTTCGACCCCTCAGTTCTGGATCCCAACTCCGAGAAATACAAGGCAGCCAAGGCAGCCAAAGCCGAGGCTGCGGCCAAGGCGAAGGCCGAGAAGGAAGCCAAGGCTGCTGCCGAGCCGGACTTCGGCCCGCCGCCCGGCGAAGCTGAACTGCGGCGCCGGCTGGACCAGCGCCGCAGCCACCTCGCGGGGGTCCGGGATGACCTCACCGGGGAACTCGATGTGAAGACCCAGGCGCAGGCGCTGCTTGCCGCCACCCAGGCAAAGCTGGGGGACGGCAAGGACCAGCTCAGTGCCAAGATCACCGCGTTCCGGTCATCGTCCCGGAAGCCGTCGACGACGAAACGGACGACGTCGGCCAGCGGCACCGAGGGCGCCCCGCGGTCCTTCAGCATCGCCGGACAGCTCGGGCGGCGCTGGAAGCCGCTGGCCGCGCTGACCGCATCGACGGCCGCCCTGGTGTTCCTGCTGCGCAGACTCGTCAAGGGCTAGGAAGACCACTGAACGCCGAGGCGACACCGTTGACAGCCATGGAAAGGGGGAACCGATGAAGTTCATCGGCGCTGGTGCCCAGCCCGGGCAGCCTTCGATCCACCACGATACGGTTTTCACCGTCCCCAATCTCCTGACGGTTGTGCGGTTCCTCGGCGTTCCACTTTTTATCTGGCTCGTTCTCGGGGCACAGGAATACGGCTACGCCGCCCTCGTACTGGCGATCATGGGCAGCACCGATTGGGTGGACGGCTACGTTGCCCGCCGCTTCGACCAGATGTCCAACCTCGGCCGGGTCATGGACCCCATCGCCGACCGGATGTCGTTGATCGCGGTCGCCGTAACGCTGGTAATCGCCGGCGTCGTCGAATGGTGGTACCTGGCCGCGCTCCTCGTCCCCGACGCCATTCTGCTGACACTTTCGCTGTATTACTTCCACGGCCACCCCGACCTGCCTGTAAGCAGGATCGGCAAGATCAGGACAGCCCTGCTGCTGGTCGGCACCCCGCTGCTGGTGCTCGCCAGACTGCCAATCCCGGCCACCGAGGTGTACTTCGTGGCCGCCTGGATCTTCCTGGGCATCGGCCTGGCGGGGCACTGGATCGCCGGTTACAACTACTTCCGGGCCATCATCCGCAAGGGCAAGGAACTTAGAAACAATGCCGACGACGGCGGCTCCCGCTGATGGTTTGGCTCGCCCTGCTGCTGGCAGTTCTTGGCGCCTTTTGCCTGGCCATCGGCGCCCAGCGCCAGGGAAGCGCGGTCAAGGCGGACACTGGCGGACTGGCCCTGAGCGGCCACGGGCTGCTTCGCCTGATCCGGAGCCCCCGCTGGGTCTTCGGGCTGCTGCTCCTTACCGCGGGCATGGCGTTGAACGCCGTCGCCCTGGTCATGGCTCCCCTCACAGTGGTCCAGCCGATCGGGGCGATCGCGCTCGTCATTACCACGATCGTGAACGCCAAGGACCAGGGGCTGAGCATCAACCGCGCCACGGTGGTGGCAATTTCCGCCTGCGTCACGGGGTCCGCGCTGTTCGTTCTGCTGGCCGTGAACGTGACCCAGGAGAACCATCGCGTGAGCTCCTCCGACGAGCTGACTATCGTGCTGCTGCTGGCGCTGGCGGTCGGCCTTTTTGGGACGTTGGCCCTGATGTTCAAGCACCGCATGAGTGCCTTCATCTATATCCTTGGCGCAGGTGTCCTGTTCGGGTTCGTCGCCGTGCTCACGCGCATCATCGGCAAGCACCTGCTGGACCAGAATGGCCTGGGACTGCTGAATGTCCCGTGGTACTCCGTCGTCGCGATCGTGGCCGCGGGCGGCCTCGGCTCCTGGTTCGTCCAGAGCGCATATTCCGGCGGCCCGCCGGACCTCGTTATCGCCGGACTGACTGTGATCGACCCGATGGTCGGCATCGCGATCGGGATCACGATCCTCGGCGAGTTGCGGCCCGACGTGCACGCCGTGATGGCGATTGCGATGGGAACGGCCGCTTCGCTTGCTATCGTGGGAGTGATCGCCCTGTCCAGGCATCATCCCGAGGTCACCAAGCGCAAGAAGGACGCGCGGAAGGACTCGGGCCGGGTGTCCTAGGGCATCCACCGGACTTCAGCAGCAGGCCGGGCCACGGCCGGGCCCGGGCGTGCCGGCACCGAAGGCCGGCGGGCCACCAATGTCCCTGCTGCCCGCACCATGAACACCAGGAGCTTTCCACGTGACCATGCCCGATAACCAGCACCCGCTGACCATCCTGATTGCCGCGGACACGTACCCGCCCCACGTCAACGGCGCCGCCATGTTCGGTTACCGCCTCGCCAGGGGCATGACCGCGCGCGGACACAATGTGCACGTCCTGGCCTGCCGGCCGGACACGGGCAAGAGCTACAGCGAGTTCGGTGACGAAGCTACAGTCCATCGGATCCGCTCGCACTCAGTGCCCACCCACGACTACTTCCGAATCACTTTCCCTTGGGAGATCAAGAAGGAAATCAGCCTGCTGTTCGACCGGATCCAGCCCGACGTGGTGCACATTCAGAGCCACTACATGATCGGCGAGCACGTGCTGTACGAGGCCGTGAAGCGCGGCATCCGGATCGTGGCAACCAACCACTTTATGCCCGAGAACCTGAACCCTTTCCTGCCCTTCCCGCAGTGGTTCAAGGACATCGTGGGCCGCATTTCCTGGAAGGACATGGGCAAGGTCATGGGCCAGGCCGACGTCGTCACCACACCCACGCCGCTGGCGGCCAGTGCAATGCACCAGCACGCCTTCCTCCGCAAGGTCCTCCCGCTCTCCAACGGTATCGACGCTGCGGCCTATGAGCTCCAGCCCGGCGAGGAGCCGGAGCGCCACCCGAGCCCCACCGTATTGTTCGTGGGCCGGCTCGCGGAGGAAAAGCATATCGATGTCCTGATCGACGCCGTCGCCAAGACGCCCCGGGACCTTGACGTCCGTCTCGAAATAGTCGGCGGCGGCGAGGTGCGCCCGGCCCTCGAGGCCCAGGTCGCCAGGCTCGGCCTGCAGGACCGGGTCAAGTTCCTGGGTCTGGTCAGCGACGCGGAGCTTCGCTCGGCGTACCTCGCGGCGGACCTGTTCTGCATGCCAGGCACGGCCGAACTGCAGTCGCTGGTGACGCTGGAGGCGATGTCCGCCTCCACCCCGGTGCTGCTCGCGGACGCCATGGCCCTTCCGCACCTGGTGCACGACGGCGAGAACGGTTACCTCTTCACTCCTAACGACAGCGACGACCTGTCGGCCAAGATGGTCCGCGTGCTGATGCTTCCGGCGGATGAACTGGCGGCGATGGGCAAGGCGAGCCGGGGCGTGGTGGAGAATCACAGCATCGAACGCACCCTCCGGGCCTTTGAGGAGCTCTATCGCGGCGCCAGCTACGACGACATGGTGGTCTGACGGACCGGGCTGTTCGGCCGTTACAGGCCGTCCTGCGGCGGAGGCCTGCACTGTTCGGCCGGTCCGGCCCAGGACGACTACTATTGCTAGAGTGTTTTCCCCGGAAGCAGTCCGGCCCCAGCAGGGCGGGAGCGGGTTCCGGGTCCATGGGGCTATAGCTCAGCTGGTTAGAGCGCGGGACTCATAATCCTAAGGTCCTCGGTTCAAGTCCGAGTAGCCCTACCTCGAAAGAGCCCCTGACCTGCGTAAACGCGGATCAGGGGCTCTTCTCCTTTGAAGTTCTAAGGTAGGCATCCACCGGATACCCACCGGATTCATTCCATGCGCTGGCCGAACGCCTCCAGCAGCGTCGTGTTGTCCGGCGCCTCGTGGGTCTTCTGGACGTAGTGCTTCCGCGTCACGTTCTCGCTGGAGTGGCCCAGCTGGGCGGATGCCACGGCCATGCCTGAGGAGGCCTCCAGCAGGGTTCCTACCGTCTTTCGGAAGGTGTGCGGGGTGACCCACTCGAAGCCGAGCTCGTCACGCGCTGAGCGCCACTGCTTGCGGAAGTTGTTGGGGTCCCGAAGAGAACCGACGGCAGAGGGGAACACGACGTCCCACGGGTTGGCCTCCAGCTGCCCAATTTGCCGCCTCAGAAGCATCTCCACGGCGAAGGCGGGCAAGAAGTACCTCTGGCGGGAATGGGCGCTCTTAGGGTGGTCCTGGATAGTCAGGCCCTGACCCGGCATGTAGACGATGGTCCCGTTCACCGTGACCGTGGGGCGGGCAGCCTTCAGATCGATGTCTTTCCAACGGATCGCAAGGGCTTCACCGATCCTCGCCCCGGTGGCGAGCATGATGTCGACGACGTCGAGCATGTCCACGGTGGGATAGCGGCCGGCCTGCTTCTTGCTGGCCTCCCACTGGCGGAGCCCGGCACGCAGGGCGCCGACCTCCGCCACGGTCAGGGCTCGGACTTCCTTGTGGCTGGTTGGAATCGCGGCGACTTCACGCAGCGGGTCGGCCCGGCGCTACTCCTGACGGCCACGCTCGCCGTCGGGTCTGTCCTGGTCTGGCGGAGGTGGAAGCAACCAGGTGCGTGGCTGCGCCAGGACATTCTGAACCGCGAGGGGACGTGGCGTGGACTTTGGGACGTTCCCGCGGCGTCACGATCCACGTCTCCACCGAGGAATCCTCGGTCATCCAAGGCGCACCGCGCTCAGGTAAGGGGCTGTACGTTGTCATCAACGCGATCCTCGACGCGCCGGGCGCTTTGGTCACCACGTCCACCCGGTCCGACAACCTGGTGGTCACGATGAAGGCCCGCGCCACCGGCAGCAGGCCGGTAACAGTGTTCGATCCACAGGGCATGTCCGGGCTGCCTTCAACGCTTCGATGGTCTCCAGTCCGCGGCTGCCAGGATCCTGACACAGCCACCCGCCGCGCCCTCGTCATCACCGCAGACACCGAGATGAAGGGCGAAAACGCGGCCTGGCAAAAGCGCTCGCTGATCATCCTGCAGTGCCTCCTCCACGCTGCGGCATTGTCCGGGGAGGGCGTCCGCGCGTTTCGCCGCTGGTCCTCGAGCCCTGTCCTGGCGCGTGAGGCGCTGGAGGTACTTAGCCGGCCCGAAGCAGCGCTGGGATGGCATGCCGATCTGATGGGGATACTCGAGGATGACCTCAGGAACACGTCAAACTCCTGGATCGGCGTCTCGGCTGCTGTTGCGCCGCTGTCATCGCCGAAAGTACTCGCCGCGCTGGACCCATTGGACGAATCCGAGGAATTCGATCCAAAGACATTCATCCGTGACTGCGGCACCCTGTATCTGATCGGCACCCGCGCCGGAGCCGCCGCAGCAGGTCCGTACCTTTCGGCCCTGATCGATGACATCGACAATGCCGCCCGCGAGATGGCCTTTATCGCCCCCGGAGGCAGGCTGGATCCGCCGCTGTCCTTGATCCTGGACGAGATTGCGAACCTGGCACCTTGGCCGGGCCTGCCCATTGCCCTCTCTGACGGCGGCGGCATCGGTATTTCCACTCTTGTGGTCCTGCAGTCGCTGTCCCAGGCGCGGACGGGCTGGTCGATCGATGAGGCCGCAACCATCTGGGACTCGGCCGTCATCAAGGTGATCTTCGGCGGCGGCTCTGACGAGCGTGATCTTCGTTCGCTCGCCGGGTTGCTGGGGGAGCGGAGCCTGACGCTGAACACCCGTTCCTGGTCAGCGCAGGGCCGCCAGGACGTTGAACAGATCAGGGAGAGCCCGGTCTTGCCGCTCGATGAGATCCGGCGCCTGCCGACCGGCACGGCCCTTATGCTGGGGCGTCGAACCCGCCCCATCCTGTTGGATCTTCGCGAATGGCACAAACGCAAGGACGCCGCCGAACTTGGCCGGTCGAAGCTGGAGCTTGAACAAGCCCTGGCCGACGGGCACCGCGTGCGGCAGCAAGCAGCGGAAGAGGTGAGCGATGGCGAGCCAGGATGACACCGAACGCTTTGAGATCCCCTCAGCAGGAGGAGACGACGACGACCTGACGGCCGAGCTCTTCCGATCCGCATTCCGTCCGCCCGGGAGGGCGACCGGCGTGACGTACCGTTGGCGGGAACTGACGGCCGCGCAGGCCGGTACCGTATGGGGCGACCTGGCGGTGTGGGTCAGATGGCTTGTTTCCACGTACCAGCTGACGACGTCGGTGGTTCCGGATTGCTGGTGGCGTCACCCCGAGATCGTTGCCGAGCTCTACGCGCTGCACCGGACGGAACTGGCCTCCTATGCCAGCGACGATTCCGGTTTCGGGCCGCTCGCCTTTCACGAGCGGCTGCCCCATGCAGTAGAGCGTCTGCGGACCCATACCCGGACGGCCGGCTGCGTGGGCCTTCAATCGCACAAGGAGCCCGCCTTGAGGATCCTGCGGCTGGACGCGCCGGGCTTCGCTGAGTGGCAGACGGCTTCCCACCAGGCCGGTGACGAATTCTGAAGTCCTGGGGTCCGCGCCTGGCAGGACTTGAATTCTTGTCCACAGGGTAGTCCTGGCGGGACACCATGGAGCATGCCGGCCGGACAGTCCGCCGACGCCAGCGACGAGTGGCGGGCCCAGCCCATCTAACCGGCTTGGCCCTACTATGGGTTGAGTCAGAGAAGGTAAGCGGGCCGTCCGGGTGCTATCAGACGATTCGTTCGCAGCCCTGTTGGTATTCCCGGCCCCTAGCCGAGCCTTTGTTAGCCCTGAGACGGATTCAGCGGGAGGGGAACCATGGGCTGGTCATTGGCGGTGAGGTCTATGCCGAGATCTTTGGCGAAGACGAGCCTTGTGTCCTTGTAGATTGTGGGATGGTTCTCATCCAACTCGAAGACGCGCGCACCGCGGAGACGGTTCCGTTCCGGGCCGGGCAGTCCGTAGGCACCGAATCCGGTTCCGGGTGCGTAGCCGAGCTGAACACCGTAGTAGTTGCCTACATACGTGTTGACGTGATCGTGCCCCACGAAGTATCCGGCCACATCCCCTCGTTCCAGGAAGGCGTTGAACAGGCCGGAGTTGATGGGGCCGGGGCATTCGTCCTCGTTCCGTTCGCCGACTATGGTGTGCCTGGTGACGGCCCGCGCGTGATCGGCATCTGTTCGCGAGTCGAGGCTGGCGAACCACATGTTGCGGTGCTCATGAAGCGCGATATGGCCCCACATGAGTGAAGGGATCTTCTTTCCGTACTTTTTCTCTGCTGCGATTGATTGATTCCGGTACCACGTGACCTGGTCCATGCGCACCCAGTCCCAGTCCGGGTAGCCCTCGAAGGTCTGATCGTCGATGCTGTCGGGGGCATAGCGGCCGGTGTCGATGAGCCAGAGGCCAAAGGCCGGCGCTTTTGACCGGGAGGATTGAACGAGCAGTTGCGAGTTGGAGGTACCGGTGAGTCCCGGGGTGGAGTCGGCGTTAACGTTGAACTCGTAGGTCTGCAGGAATTGAAGCATTTTGGCTTCGGTCATCCCCGTTCGCTGCACCGAATCTTCGTCGTGATTGCCGAACGTTACGGCCCAGGGGATCTGCCGGCGTTCCATGGGCTGGACCACGTGGTTGAGCGCTTGTTTGACCTCCAGCTCGGAGTCGCATCCTCCATTGATGACATCTCCGTTGATGACAACAAAGTCCGGCTTTTCCGTATCAAGGGTCCGGTCCATGAGTTCGATTGTGCGACGGTCCGTCTGCTCATCGTCCTGGGTGTCGTTGAACTGAACAATTTTGAATGCGCCGTCTGGGCGAAAGGCAAGCGTCGGTTTTGGTGCCTTCGCGCCTGGTGCTGCCACGCTCGCGGCTCCCGCAGACGCCGTGATTCCCAATGCCCCAAGCACTCCGGCAGCAGCCAACGCCGCCCGCCTGCTGAGTTTGGGCTGGTGGATACTCGTCGTCATCGCGACCTCTCTTAATCACTGATACGGCCTCAATGCCGGCCGCCGGCCTGTCCAGACGGTACAAGACGGAAGCGTCCGGGGCAGAAACAGGTAGTGAACGCCCGTATTCAAGATTGCGACCCTGGCCGCCTGGCGGTACATCCGTCCAAACTCGCGCAGAGAACGACAGGCAATAGACGAAGGCCCCTGGCCGGGACCCAAGGAGCAGAAGTCGCGGACGACGTCGGTGGTTCCGGATTGCTGGTGGAGCCACACCGAGATCGTTGCCGAGCTATACGCCCTGCACCGGGCGGAACTGGCCTCCCACGCCAGCGACGACCCCGGTTTCGGGCCGCTCGCCTTCCACGAGCGGCTGCCACACGCCGTCGAGCGCCTGCGGACCCATACCCGGACTGCCGGCTGTGTCGGCCTACAAGCGCACAAGGACCCCGCGCTGAGAATCCTGCGGCTGGACGCGCCGAGCTTCGTTGAGTGGCAGGTCGCTTCCCACCAGCTCGGTGACGAGTTATGAAGTCATGCAGTCTGCGTCTCTCAAGACATGAATGGGTATCCGCAGGGTAGTCCCGGCGGGAACCCGAGAAGCTTGGAGGGCGGCTGTCGTGGCCCCTGAAGGTGAAGACGTATCCATCGAAGTGGCGGCGGATGCCGCGTTCAGCGCTAGCGACCGCGGCAATGAGCGCATGACACCGGAAGAACGCATCGCTGCCTTGACGGATGGTCTCCACAAGATCCTGGAACAGGCCGTTGAATCTCCGTCGCACTGGCAGGTGCTGCTGGACGCCTCGGCAACATTGTGGCGATACTCGGGCGGCAACGTTGCCCTGCTCATGATGCAGATGGCCCAGCGCGGCACCGAAGAACCCCCCTGGTGGCCGGCGGCGGGCGAGCGGTTGCCGCATGGCGCCGTCGACGATGGAAAGAAAACCGTCATCACCGGTTGGCGAGGCCAGGCAGTTTTTGACGTCTCGCAGACGCAGGGGACACCGCTGTTGGTGCCCCGCGGCGGCGCCGCCGCTGGCGTGGATGCAGGTGAGCTGCGGCGATCCCTTGCGGCCGTCGCCGGCAAGCACGGGTTCGACGTCGATGTGACGGACGCCCAATACGGGCTCACAAGCGGCTTCACGGACTTCGCCGGACACCGGGCCCAGGTCGGCGCCTGGCTGGGTCCGGAAGAGCGCACAGCGGTCCTCGCCCACGAGCTTGGGCATGTGCTGCTCCACGGACCGGACGACGAGATCGGCCGGCTCTACGGCAGCAGCGCGGACCACCGGGGGCTGGCTGAAGTTGAGGCTGAATCCGGAGAAAGCGTTGGCCAATGCGGCAGGCAAAGCCTTCAGCTTCGTTTGCTCTTCAAGCATCCGTGACTTTGCCGAGATGATGTGACGCTCCTCGAATTTTTCAGCCTCAAATTCGGGCAGCGCATCGTATCGAGGGTCATGGGCCTTGTGGAATTGGGCCCACGGTGACCGGTTCCGGAGCCTTAAGTCGTTGGCTGGATGCGCGGAACGGAGCGGTGGAGGAGCTTGAAGATTTGCCAGCCTTCCTCCACGGCCGTGAGACTTTCCCGGGTCCGGGCGGGATCTACTCTGGCCAGCGTGGCCACGATCCCCTGCTGGGCAGCCATCGCGGCAGTCAGGGACGGGAAAAACGACGTCCCTTCCGCTGGCGTCAGTACGATCTCGTCAGCAGATTTTTCAAGTGCAGGCGATATGTTGTCTGCGAGGACAATCACTTTGGCGCCGCGGGCCTTTGCCTCCGCCGCAGCAATGACAGCAACATCGTAAAGTCTCCAGTAGGAACAGACGACCAGGGTATCGGCCGCCGTCATTCTTGCGACATGGTTGGCGATCATCGCGGGACTGTCCAAGAGCTGCCTGGCGGGATAGCCGGCGATATGGACGTTATGGACGAGGGCATGGCCGACGGCGGCGAAACTTCCCTGGGCGGTGACGTAGATATTCTCTGATGAAGCGAGGATTTCCGCGACCCTGGTGATGCGTTGTTCGTCGAGATTCCGAAGCGCCGTTGCGAGGGAATCAGCGTCTTGCCGTAAAGAGGCACGAAATGGTGATGCCCCGGTGGTGTGTGTCTCAGATACTTCCAGCATGGACAGATGCGCAAGGTAGCGTGCCCGAAGGTCTCGTTGCAGGTCGGGCCATCCCGCGTAGCCCAGGCGCTGGGCGAGCCTCGTGACGCTGGAGACGCTCGTCCCGGCCAGCTCCGCCAGTTCGGCGGCAGGTGCGAAACTCGCCTTAGCCGGTTGGCTTGTCATGAGACTGAATACCTGTTGAGTGCTGCCACCTAACTCTCTGCCGGGGAGGAGGGAACGTAGCCAGTCGTCGACGGAATCCGCCTCCCCTCCAGCGGCGACAGAGACAGGATGACGTGGCACATCGGCTCCTAACTGCAAAGTTACTTGCAGGTACCTATTGATTGCACGGTTTATTGCACCTAGCATGGCACATTATCTGCACTTACATTAGCCCCTGAGGAGATAAAGGTGTCCCTTTCCGCCCGGCTTGACCGGCTGCCACTGAGCAAGCCGCACTATGCTTTATTGCTGATTGGAGGGCTCGGCTACACCTTCGATGGAATGGACAGCGCCATCGTGGCGTTCCTCCTGCCAGATGTACGAGAGGTCTTTTCCCTATCGTCCGGCCAGCTCGGGCTCGTGGCCTCGGCGTCCCCTTTCGGTTTCCTTTTTGGTGCCTTGCTCGCCGGATATCTCGGCGATACCTTGGGCCGGAAAAAGGTCATGATGTATGCCTTGGCGCTGTATGCGACGGCATCGTTGGTTGCAGCGCTCTCCTGGAACTTCGAGATCTTCCTCATCGCCCGGGTACTGGCCGGGCTGGGGGCCGGAGCAGAAAGCGCCATCATTGCCCCGTTCCTGTCAGAGTTCGTGCCGAGCCATCGGCGTGGCTGGTTCATCGGGGCGTTGGCCGGATTCTTTTCCTTCGGTTTTGTTGCCGCCGCCCTTATCGGGCGCTTCGTCGTCCCGGTGTTTCCTGAGGGGTGGCGTTGGGCGCAGGTGATTACCTTCCTTCCAATTGTCATGCTGCTTTGGTGGCGGCGTTCCCTGCCCGAGTCTCCCCGCTTCCTGATGAACGCAGGAAAACTCGCCGAGGCCGAGAAGGTAGTTCTCGACTTCGAAAACAAGGTCATGGTGTCCACCGGCAAGGAGTTGCCGGCGACCGATCCGAACCATGCAGAGGAGCCGGCGCCCGAAAAGTACTCCTTCGGGAAAGCCTTTAAGTTCCTTTGGGGTCCACAAATGTGGCGGATCACTTCCGTGACCTGGCTGATCTGGTTTGTCATCACCTTTGCCTACTACGGGTTTTTCTCCTGGATTCCGACACTGCTGATCAGTAAGGGCCTGACAGTCACCACGAGCTTCACCTTCTCGCTGTACATCTACCTTGCACAGATTCCGGGGTATTTCAGTGCTGCCTGGGTCAACGAAAAGCTGGACCGCAAGTACACAATCGCCATCTACCTCATCGGATCGGCGATCAGCGCGTTCTGGCTCAGCTCCATGACCGACCCGGTCTGGATCACTGCCGCAGGGATCGCGCTGTCATTCTTCCTCAACGGCACCTACGCCGGCGTGTACGCCTACACCCCGGAGGTCTACCCGACCTGGCTGCGGGCAACAGGCGTTGGCCTGAGTTCCTCCTTCGGCCGGGTGGGGTCCATCACCGCACCGCTGCTTATCGGAATCTTCGCAGCCCAATGGGGATTCGCCGGAGTATTCGGCATGACAACCGCGGTACTCGCAGTCGGGGTCATCTGCACGCTGCTCTTCGCGGTGCGCACTAAGGGCAGATCCCTCGAGGACATCACGATGAAAGAAATCAAGGGCAAGGAGTTCATCCATGAGCGGCCGTGAAGTCAACACCCTGCAGGAAGTTGAGGAGGCTGTGAAAGAAGCGGTCGGATTCAAGCTGTTTACGATCCTGGCCTTCCGGGACCAGGGCCGGCAGATGGAGAGAATCCATTCCTCCCACCCGTGTGAATACCCCGTAGGGGGACGAAAGGATGTCAGCCGCGATGTGGCCGCGGATTGGTTGGATGCATGTCTGGTGGAGCAGCGGCCGTTTTTCGGGCCGACCCGAGCGGATGTCGAACGGATATTCAAAGACGCCGAGCTCATAGCCAGCCTGGGTTGCGGATCGATCATCAACGCACCGGTCCTCCGGGGAACAACCACGGCCGCCGTGTTGAATGTCCTGGCCGCCGAGGGCGCCTACACAGAGCGGGACGTTGACAAGGTGCTGGACATTGCACATCGCTACACCACCACAATTTTGGAAGCAAAAGGAGAATAACCGATGACCCAGGACCTACTTATCAAAAACGCGTCATACCTCAACGTGGCCGAAGGGCACTATGAGCAGGGCGACATCAAAGTGTCAGGAGGTTCAATCACCCAAATCGGGTCAGGCCTGAAAGCAGACGGCGAGACGGTCATTGACGCCACTAACAAATTCGTCCTGCCCGGCCTTATCGACTGCCATGTCCACGTGACAGCGGCAACCGCAGATCTGGGCCAGCTCGGCGAATGGTCCCCCAACTACGTTGCGTTCAACACCGCCAAGCTCATGGGTGAGATGCTGGATCGCGGCTTCACCACCGTCCGGGACGTAGCCGGTGCAGACTTCGGAATTCACGACGCCCAGGCAGAAGGCCTCCTCCGCGGCCCCAGGCTGTTTTTCGGTGGCAAAGCCCTTTCACAGACCGGGGGCCACGCAGACCCCCGCCCCCGCGGACGGAATGCCTACGACGCCGGTTCCTGCTGCCCGCATATCGGCCGCCTGGCTGATGGCGTGGACGCAGTACGGCAAGCGGCCAGGGACGAACTCCGCAAGGGCGCCCACCACATCAAGATCATGGCCGGGGGAGGGGTGGCTTCGCCCACAGACCGGATTGATTCCACCCAGTACTCCCTTTCTGAAATTGAAGCTGCCGTGGAAGAAGCGACAGCCGCGAACCGCTATGTCACAGCGCACGCATACACCGGCAGGGCGATAAACCGCGCCCTGCGTGCCGGTGTCCGCGGCATCGAGCACGGCAACCTGCTCGACGACGAGTCCCTTGAGCTCTTCAAGGAGTTCAACGCATTTCTCACCATGAACCTCGTGACCTACTGGGCACTGGAAAGGGAAGGCCGCACGTTCGGGCTTTCCCAAGAGAACTGGGAGAAGGTAGCAGCCGTCCTCGACGGCGGCTACGAGGCCCTGGGCAAAGCCCATGAAGCAGGCATCAACCTTGCCTATGGGTCTGATCTGCTGGGTGGAATGCAAATTCACCAGGCCAAGGAATTCACTGTCCGGGCAAAAATCATGCCCGCCATCGACGTCATCCGCAGCGCAACGACCACCGCAGCCGCACTTCTGCAGAGGGAAGGCGAACTCGGCACCATTGCCGTGGGAGCCCACGGTGACTTCGTCATCGCCTCAGAAGACCCGCTCAAGGACCTGACGGTGCTTGCTGAAACAAGGCTGGACTACGTCATCCAGGATGGCGCAGTCGTCAAGAGGGGAACGTCCACAGAGGACTAGAAAGAACACAACAGACTTTCAGCGGCGGGTGTTGCGCGGGGGCTCAAGGTGTGCATTGGACCGGGAACAATCCCTCGCAACAGGAAACCGAAGCGGCGTATCAGGCAGAGCGTCATCCCGACATTCTGGAAGGTCACGGTCAGGGCTGGCACAACAGCCGGGGCTTAGATCAGCGGCCGCCTTCGCCCGGTCGTCGGGCATCACCCACGCCACCCCAAATCCGAAGTTACGTTTGTGGTGACGTGCGAGATCCCCGCCGTGGCGATGATTTTGCTGTTATTGGGGTGGCTTCTTCTGTCTACTGCAGGTTCAGGGGGATGGGCTGGCCGATGAGGTCGAAGGCGCGGTACTGGAGCGGGGTGGGTAGTGCGAGGGACTGGACGACGGGGGTGTAGGGACTGGAAGCTGTGCGCGGGCTGTTCACCGACTGTGGTGCGGGTTGGGGGGGGGTGCGTCGAGCATTCCTGTCCAAAGCATCCGGGCCTGATCCATCGCAGTGCCTACGTTCAGGCGCTGAATGGATTTCACGCGCCTTTCGACGGCGTCCGCGGCTTGGGTTTCTTTGGTAGGGGCCGGCAGAGCGATCCGGTTTGTGGAGGCGATGGTGCTGCCGCGGTAGACAAATTCGGCGTTGATCTGGCTGTATTCGGTCGCGGCTAGGGGCAGAGACGGTCCGTCACCGGGCTCGCCGTCGTATTGTGAAACTGCGTCGTCTCCTACCAGGAGCCCGTCACGGATGGTCATTCCCCGCTCGGCAAGGGCGCCTGTCAAGGCTGCGATGGTTGCGGCGTGCGGCCTTGCGAGGCCGGCCTTGCGGGCAGAGACGTGTACACAGCGAAGAGCACGCTGGCGGCCTTGGCGTCGTGGGCCAGGTATCCGGCGATGGTTTGTGCGTAGCTGATTTCTGATCCGGGCTTCGGCAGGTCAACGGGCAGGGTGGCGCCGACGTGGTTATCGGCGAGAGTGATGCAGACGAGGCTTTCGCGGGGCCAAAACCCCAGGGTGTGTCCGATGAAACTCAGCACGTCGGCGGGGGTTTTGATGGTTAACGCTTCCATGGCCTTTCTCCTTTATCAACTGGCGGGCACCGGTCGTGCCTGTCAGATCTCGGCGTCATTCTGATAGAGGAGCCACCGCTGGGTTTGAGGGGCCGGAGTGCAATTTGGGGAACCGGTCACGACCCAAGATTTCGCGAGGAAATAAGCGACGGAGGAGCGCCGAACGAAATCTTGGATCGCGATCGGCGCATCGCGCCCTGGTTGCGTGGAGGGCCCGCCCAGCGATGATAGGGAATCAGAATGACAAACAGCGAAGATGCTTCTGGTCATTCATGGGGATGTTTCGGCGGCACGGCATGACGCTGGAGAGTCCTATTGATCCAGGCGAATTTATTGGATGCGCTGGGCGTCGGAGCGCGTTTCTAGGGCAAGTTCGGCGCGTTCGAAGAGACGCGGGTGAAGTTGCGTTCAGGTGCCCGGATAGGGGCTATGAGCTTGCTGGATCGCTTGGCGAGGATCAGCTTGTCCCGTCGGAAGCTACCAGGCTCCCGATGGGTCGTATTTGCAAGAGCCGAAGGCGGCAGCCGCATTTCGATGCGCCAGGTTCAAGGTGGACGGCCAGAGGGGAGAAGTAACCCAGCGCTGACCAAGAGAACTGCGAACGTTCGCCGACCAAGTAGAACATCCTCAGTGCGACGGCTGACCTGCTGCAGTTTCTTCTAAACCGGATCACGTACGCGCGTACAGGATCCGGTTGAGAAGAGCCAGTACGCGCCGTATCGCTCGCGGCTTTCGCAACTTCACCGACAACCGGCTCCGATGCCTACTCGCGGCCGGCAAATGTCGCTACAGAGTGATGCGTTTCAGCCCAGTCTTGGTGGTAGTTCGTTGCCCTGCTGTGCTGGCTGTCTCTACCCAATCACTAAGAGTCAGGAAATTAGCTTCGACAATTGATGCTTAAGGTTGTTTGTTGATCGCTCCAGACCGGCTCCGTATGCTGCTGGGTTACCAGTTTCAGCGTCAGCCAATACCCCATAGATCTTCACGGCCTTCTGAGTAGCATCCACTGCCTCATGCAACTTGCCCACCTCCGATAACTGGTGTCCCAGGTTGTTCCAAGCTCGAGCGACTTCACGTCGGTAGTTGTTGGGACCGCCGGTGTTTGTCAAGGAGTCATAGATCCTCATGGCCTCCTGCGTAGGTGGGATAGCGTCCTTGTTTCTACCCATCCCCGACAAGGTGGCGCCGAGATTAACAAGAGACAGTGCTAGGTCCGGCGAGTAGACGTCCGGGTTGCCCGTCTCCGCGTCAGCTAAATCCCTGTAGATATCCACCGACTCATTTAACGATTCCAGGGCATCACTTCCCTTATTCACGGCCGACAAGCGGTTACCCAGGTTACTCAGTGCTCCTGCCAGCTCATGTCGAAATGCGGCGGGATCGCCGGTAATGGGGCTGGCCAGCAGCCTAAATACTCGTACGGCTTCCTCCGTGGCCGCCAAGGCCTCCGCACGATTCTCCCACGGCAATTGGTATCCGAGATTGGATAACGACGCAGCCAAACCAGGCCCGTAAGCGGTGACGTTGCCAGTATTCGGGTCAGCCAAAATTCTGCGAATCTCGACCGCTTTCTGCGTGGCGGCCAAAGCCCCCGAGGTATCACCTACGGTTGATAACGTAGCTCCGAGGTTGCTCGAGGCCATTGCTACGTTGGCAAGGTGTGATTCGGAATCGCCGCCGTGGGGTAAAGCAAGGGACTTATAGACATTGACAGCCGCTTGGGATGCTGCCACTGCCTCCGTCTGCTTTCCCGACTTCATTAACATCGGACCGAGATTACTCAAAGCGATGGCCAACGCGGGGCGGTAAACGTCGGAGTCGCCAGTCCCCTCCTGAGCCAAGAGAGTCAGAATCTGCACAGCCTTTTCTGTGACCTCGATGGCATCCTTATTTCGGCCGATATTGGTATACCGGTACCCCATGTTTAGGAGAGAACTGATGTGGTTGGAAGGATCATTCTTCATGTCTGCCATTGATGACAGTTTCAAACGATACTCAGCAAGGAGAACAGCTGCTTGGTCGAATTCTATGTCTATGCCTTCAGGCAGATGTTGGGCGAGCAAAGAAAGCATGGTGGCATCTGAGCGGGACAATTCTACGAGGCGAGCCGCGGTAGTGCCACCACCGGCTACCAGTAGAACTGGATTTTCTCTTAAGAGCGGCCCCAACGTGTCAGTGAAAACATGAGGCCAGCGTGATGCTGCCTCAACCAACGTTGTAACCATGCGTCTTGCGTATGCAGGCAACGCCACGGGATCCCTTATTTGCGTAGCCTCACCTGACGTTACCAACTGTGACAAGGCAGCGATCGCCCAAGCGTCGTTGAAGCCTTGTTCCTCCGTTCCAAGAAGTGAAAGTGCAATAAAGTCCTCAGCCAGACGGTCCGGAGCCATCGACTCGAGCACCGTTCCGACCGTGTTCGATGGATACGCGAGATTATGATCAGCAAGCACTTGGTCTGCATCCGGCAAGGAGGAGGCTATGCCGGTGGCCCGGACGACTTGGAGGCCTTCGTCATACGACATTGCGGAAGTAAGCGCTGCCACAAAACTAGCATGACCGATCTGGCGCGCCGTCGCTTTTATCCTGTTTGCCTGTTCGAGCTGGTTCCATCCACTTCGTTCTCGATTCAACAAGTATTTCGATAGATTTCGACCCGAAGGAATGACTAAACCCCGGGCTGTCGCATCAGTCGCTGACAGTGCAGCGATGTGCAGGGTCAGTGCGTGCTCGTTAGCCAGTGTCCCTATATTCTCGGGAATGGGAACGCGTACGGAGCTGTCTAAACCAAGGTATGGGGCAAACGCTGCGACCGCTAAACGGAACGCTTCGGCAGTGTCCGACCCATCACGCGCTAGTCCCGCAGCCAGCGTCGGAAGAGCAAACGTATCAACGTCACCTATTCCAACATCAAATAGTGCGTCCTCGAGGGTCGGCCACCACCCGCCAGTACCACGCGCTATTAACAGCACACGGACCGGGCCAGGCAAATAGACATGAGCTGCAAACAGGGCGATCAAATCAGATGTTGGCCACCGGTCTGCATAATCGACAACGACCAACAGCCCGCTGCCTTTTTTCGCTGATGCAGGAGTGCTTTCATGACCCAACTTATATGACGTGGTGTGGAAAGCCTCTGCCACGGCCCATCCCGATGCTGCCAGAGTACGCGCAAATTGCGATGCCAGCCGGGTCTTGCCCTGGCCACCTACAGCGTGAACGACCCGCACTACCACCCGTTCGGGTCCCGAAGCCCAGCTTGCCAATTCGGCAAGTTCACTTTCGCGGCCCACCAAGTCGACCACCTCATATTGTGTTGCTAAGAGCCGACTGGGAAAATTGCGGGCCATCAACGGCGACAATTTTGGCAAGGATGAATCAAACGGACGCAATCGAAACGGAGGGTCGCCTCGAAAATTCCATATGTACTGGTCGCCATCTTTGACGGCGTACACATGGCCGCCATCACTCAGATTATTTTGCGTCCTAGGGTGTCTTTCCTTGCCGTCAGGGGTGCCAATGAGATTCTTTCCAGTGAACGGTGAAAATATTCCCATCAGTCTTGACCCGGCTTAGATTTCTTACTAAAGGTTCGATTCACGTACTGGTTACCGTTCATAGAACCAAAGACGTCCCCTTGCTCGGAGTAGTTCACCTGAACATCTTTACCCGGATCATATTCATCATCACGGGGGCCTGACAAAAGGGCGCCAATTCCCAGCAAAACTGACACGACAGCTAGGACGAATCCCCAAAGCCCGAGCGCATTGCCAATGCCACCCTGGCTGCCTATGGCGATGAGCACCATGACGACGGCAACGACGGCAACGGCCGATGCACCTACTATCAAAAAACGGCGTATCATTCCGTCATGATGCCACGGAAAAACTAGCCATACCAGCGCATGGCGGGGGCTGCCCCCGGTTTTGTTGACTCCTTGAACTAGTGAGCTGGTGCTCGTGGAAGGATGTTGACCATGCCCACGGCTTATGGGGCGGAGTTCCGCCAGGATGATATTGATGTGGACCGAAGGGCCGCTCGATCACGATCACAGTCTCGCGCGAAGGAACGACAGACCCCCGTTATGGCTGGCTGCCAATACAAAATCGCGGTCGAAGTGCAGACTTCCCCGCACCGCTGCCAGGTAGCCGGTCGATGGAAGGGCGCAATCCCTCGAACTCTCGCATAGGTGAAAGCTGGCATCGGGAAGCCCCGTATGACCTGCCCGATTTATCGCTCAGTGACGGTCCCTCAACTGGCGCCACCAGCCGTCTCGTAACCCTTACGATGAGAGGCGTATCGACGGTCGCATGATTGTCTCGCGAAGGAACGGCGGAACGCCGCGAGCCGGCGACTCTCATAACTATGTGTCGAAACCTCACAGTTGAATCGTCGGTACTGACCATTAGTTACGAGACGCCGTTGAGCCGTGGAGCCGTGGAGCGGTCGTGACCAAGTTGATCTGATACGCGAGGGTATCGACCCGAACTCTTGCGATGGCACGATCGGCGTCACTGTCCGCCACACGTTTACCCCACGTAAATGATGAAAAACGGTGAAATGTCACGGACTTGCTTTGGCTCCAAAAACGCCTAGATTCCGCGGACTAAAAAGACTACGTCTGCCCTTGGCATCCAATGAAATAGACTGTCCCCTGAGAAGAGGTCAGGAGTTCGAATCTCCTTAGCTCCACTGTAAAAGCCTTCTGGCCTCAGGAAACGTGGGGTTGGAAGCATGTAGCCCTTAACCAATCTGTGATGGCTGATATTTCGTGAGTTTCGTTCCGGCGATGACAAGTTTGCGGAGGTCGGCAAGCCTGCCGCTGGCCCGCCCGGCGGCTCGAGCCTGGATGAGAATGTTACCCATGGCGGTAGCTTCGACAGGCCCTGCGATGACTACTTTTCCGGTGGCGTCTGCCGTGAGTTGGCACAGGAGCCGGTTCTGTGCACCTCCGCCGACGATATGGACGACATTAACCCGTCGATCTGCGAGCTGCTCGGCGTCGGCGATTGTCTTGGTGTACCCAGCTGCGAGGCTATCCAGAATGCAGCGGACAATGCATGCTGGCTGGTCCGGTAGGACTGCACCTGCGTTCCGGACGGCGGCACGGATGCGGTCGGGCATACTGTCCGGGGCGATGAAGCAGGGGTCATCGGGGTTGATGTGCGGGCCCCCGCGTGGAAGTGTCCCGGCAGCATCCAGCAGTTCGCCGAGCTCCATCTCGGAGCCTTCGGAGGCCCAGGTGCGCTGGCATTCGCTGAGTAGCCAGAGGCCCCCCACGTTGCGAAGGTAGCGGACGGTGCCGTCCACGCCGCGCTCGTTGGTGAAGTTCGCGGCACGGCTGGCCTCGGTGAGTACGGGTTGGCGCAGCTCTAGTCCCACCAGTGACCACGTGCCGGAGGAAATGTAGGCAAAGTCCTCCTGATCTGCGGGGACGGCGGCGATGGCGGAGGCGGTGTCATGCGATCCGACAGCAACCACTTTGGTCGAAGATGGTAAACCGGTGCGAGCGGACGTCGCCGATGTAATGGTTCCGGTGGTTTCTCCGGGCTGGATCAACTGCGGGAAGAGATCCGAGGGCAGGCCCAGCGCCGTGAGGAATTCGGTGGCCCATTCTCCGGTCACGGCATCAAAGAGCCCGGTGGTGGAGGCATTCGTGGCCTCGGTGCGGCGCTGCCCGGTCAACAGAAACGAAATCAGGTCCGGGATAAGCAGTGCTTGGACGCCGCTGAGTTCCCGCTCGCTGGCGAGTTGGTAGATCGTGTTGAACTGTAGAAACTGTAGTCCCGTTGTGGCGTACAGCAAGGCGGGGTCCAGCTGCCGGTGGACCACGGCAACTGCCGGGCGGCTGCGTTCGTCGCGGTAACTGTACGGCTGGCCCAGCAGCTCGCCGGCAATGTTTACGAGCCCATAATCCACGGCCCATGTGTCGATCCCGATGCTCGTGATGGTTGTCCCGCGCCCCGCGGCCATCTTTCCCGCGGCGGAGAGGCCAGTGAGGACCTCGGCGAAGAGTGCCTCGAAGTCCCAGCGGAGGCCGCCGTCGAGTTGAGTGGCACCGTTCGGAAAGCGGTGCACCGTCTCCAGCGTCACGCCGCTCTTCCCTGCGCCGTCGGTGACTCGCCCGAGGACTACGCGTCCGGAAGAGGCTCCGATGTCGACCGCGGCGAACAGACCGTCTTCGGGCACCGCCCCGTAAACGGCGGCCGGCGCCGTGCCCGGCAGCGATGGGGTAGTGACTGCTGCGTACTTCGATTTCACCGGAGGAAGGCGGCGGCGACGCCGGCGTCCACAGGGATGTGGAGGCCGGTGGTGTGTGACAGTTCATTGCTCGTGAGCACCGCCGCGGCGTTAGCGACGTTTTCCGGCAGAACCTCGCGCTTGAGAAGGGTGCGCTGGGCGTAATACTCGCCCAGCTCCTGCTCGTCGACGCCGTACACGGCCGCACGTTTGGCACCCCAGCCGCCCGCAAAGATCCCGGAGCCGCGAACCACGCCGTCAGGGTTGATGCCGTTGACGCGGATACCGTATTCGCCCAGTTCTGCTGCAAGAAGCCGGACCTGGTGAGCCTGGTCTGCCTTGCTGGCGGAGTAGGCAATGTTGTTCGGACCCGCGAAAACGGAGTTTTTGGAGGAGATATACACGATATCACCGCCGAGACCCTGCTCGATCATGACCTTCGCAGCTTCTCTGGAGACCAGGAACGAGCCCTTGGCCATGACGTTGTGCTGCAGGTCCCAGTCCTTCACTGTGGTCTCCAGCAACGGCTTGGATATGGACAGTCCAGCGTTGTTCACTACCAAGTCCAGCCCGCCGAAGGCCAGCACCGCAGCGTTGACCGCTGCTCGGACCTGGGCTTCGTCAGTAACATCAGCCTGAATAGCGATCGCGATATCCGGACCGCCGAGTTCAGTGGCGACAGCCTGGGCGTTCAACAGATTCAGGTCCGCGATGACCACACAGGCGCCTTCGGCCGCGAGCCGGGTGGCGGTGGCCTTGCCGATGCCCGACGCCGCACCCGTTACCAGTGCGATGCGGGTCGAGTGGCTCTTTGGCTTCGGCATCCGCGCGAGCTTGGCTTCCTCGAGGGACCAGTATTCGATCCGGAACTTTTCTGAATCCTCGATCGGCGCATAGGTGGAGATGGCCTCAGCTCCGCGCATGACGTTGATGGCGTTGAGGTAGAACTCGCTAGCCACGCGGGCGGTCTGCTTGTCGGCTCCGAAGGAGAACATGCCCACGCCAGGGATGAGAACAATGACTGGGTCCGCGCCGCGCACCGCGGGGGAGCCGGCTTCGGCGTGGCGGACGTAGTAGGCGTGGTAGTTCTGGCGGTAGGCGGCGTGGAGTTCCTTCAGCCGCGCTACGCAGTCCTCGATCGAGGCGGCCCCGGGCAGGTCCAGGACGAGTGGTTTTACTTTGGTGCGCAGGAAGTGGTCCGGGCAGGAGGTGCCGAGCGCGCCGAGCCGGGGGTGCTCAGCGCCTTCGAGAAAGTCCAGGACGACGGCGTCATCCGTGTAGTGGCCGATGACCGGATGGTCTGTGGAGGCCAAGCGTCGGATCGCTGGTCCCAAGGCTGCGGCTTTCGCCTTCCGTTCTGCTTCCGGCAATGCGGTGTAGCCGGGGAGCGTCGGACCAAATGGTGCGGTCCGGCCGCTGTCTGCGATGTACTTTTCGGCCTGTTCTATGATCCAGAGGGAGTTGGCTTCTGCCTCTTCGCTGGTGTCGCCCCAGGCGGTGATGCCGTGGCCACCGAGGATGACGCCGACGGCCTGCGGGTTCGCAGTCTTGATGTCGGCGATGTCCAGGCCGAGCTGGTACCCGGGCCGGCGCCACGGGACCCAGCCCACTTTGTTGCCGAAGACTTTGGCGGTGAGGGCTTCGCCGTCCGCGGCGGCGGCGATCGCGATCCCGGAGTCCGGATGCAGGTGGTCTACGTGAGCGGCATCGACGAGGCCGTGCATGGCCGTGTCGATCGACGGCGCCGCGCCTCCCCTGCCGTGCAGGCAATAGTCGAAGGCTGCCACCATTTCGTCCTCGGCTTCGACGCCGGGGTAGACGTTCTTCAGCGCTTGCAAACGGTCCAAACGGAGGACCGCGAGGTTTTCAGCTTTCAGGGTGCCGAGGTCGCCGCCGGACCCCTTAACCCACAGCAGCTGCACATCTTCGCCTGTGGCGGGGTCCTTTCCGGTGCCTTTGGCCGAGGTGTTGCCGCCGGCGAAGTTGGTGTTCCGTTTGTTTGCGCCCAGCCGGTTGGATCGGGCGATCAGATCTTCAACAGTCCGGATGGTGTTGTGGGAAATGTTGCCCATGCTTACGCGCCCCATCCGGCTTGCTGTCCGCCTACGCGGTCCTGATTGATCTGTTTCTGGTAGCCGCTTGTCTTGAAGGCGGCGATCGGATCTGCGGGCAGTCCGCGGGATTCGCGCCAAGTGGCCAGGACCGGGCGGACATCGGTGTAGAAGGCGTCGTTGAAGATGGCATTGGCCGCCAGAACGTCCTCGTCGCGCTGCGCCTCGGCCAGGGCCGTGGTGTCCATCAGCAGGACCCGGGCGGTCATTTCCTGGACGTTGAGGACCGAGCGGATCTGGCCCGGGATTTTTTCCTCAAGATTGTGGCACTGGTCCAGCATGAAGGCCACGTTGGAGTCTTTGCCGTAGCCGCCGCCTCGGATGACCTCGTACATGATGCGGAACAGCTGGAACGGATCCGCGGCACCGACAATCAGGTCATCGTCCGCGTAGAAGCGGGAGTTGAAATCGAAGGATCCGAGTTTGCCCAGACGAAGGAGTTGGGCCGCGACGAACTCGATGTTGGTTCCCGGAGCGTGATGGCCGGTGTCCAAGCAGACTAAGGCTTTTTCGCCGAGCGCCAGCGTCTGGGCGTAGGAGGTGCCCCAGTCCGGGACATCGGTGTGGTAGAATGCCGGTTCGAAGAACTTGTACTCCAGCACCAGACGGTGGTGCTCCCCGAGGGCTGCGTAGATTTCCCGGAGGGACTCGGCCAGACGGTCCTGCCGCCCGCGGATGTCGGCCTGACCAGGGTAGTTGGTGCCGTCCGCCAGCCAGATCTTCAGGTCCCGGGATCCGGTGTAGTGCATGATGTCAATGCACTCCAGATGGTGACCGATCGCCCGGCGGCGGACAGAATCGTCGGACGATGTGAGGGATCCGAACTTATACTCGTAGTCCTGGAATGTGTTGGAGTTGATGGTGCCCAGACCCACCCCGAGGTCTGATGCGTAGTCGCTGAGCTCAGCGTAATCGTCCACCTTGTCCCAAGGGATGTGTAGGGCCACCGTTGGGGCCAGGCCTGTGAGTTCATGCACCTTGGCCGCATCCGCGAGCTTCTCCTGGATGGTCCGGGGGCTCCCTGGTGTGCCGAATACCCTGAATCGGGTTCCCGAATTTCCGTAGGCCCACGAAGGGACCTCGATGGCCAGCTCTTTGAGCCTGCCAAGAGCCACTGATATGTCGTTCACCTTGGTTCTTTCCTAAGCCAGTGGTGGGGATTCCGGGATCTAAGTCCTGGAATTTCAGAAAGGGTGTTGAAACGATTCATTGCTACGTTTCAAAGTACACTTGAAAACAATGGGGTGTCAAGCATTGTGCGGTGTAGGGGTATACCCGCCGGACGAGCCACCCACTAAAGCAGGCAGCACTGGAGGATGATGACGCGGTCAGTAAGCATCAAGGATGTTGCCAGCCACGCCCGCGTGGCCGTCGGCACGGTATCTAACGTCTTGAATCATCCGGACCGGGTAGCGCCCACCACCAGGGATCGAGTGCTCCACGCGATCGCAGATCTTGGGTTTGTTCGCAATGACGCCGCCCGCCAGTTGCGGGCCGGGCACAGCCGCACCATCGGGTTGATCGTGCTTGACGTCGGCAACCCGTTCTTCACGTCCGTGGCGCGCGCGGCCCAAGATGCCGCCGCTTTGCACGGCGGTGCCGTCCTGCTGGGTGACAGCGGGCAGGACGCTGACCGTGAGGCGCACTACATTGACCTCTTCCAGGAGCAGCGGGTCCTAGGTCTGCTGGTTTCGCCGGTAGGCGACGTCACGGCGCGTCTCGATCAGTTGCGCGACCGCGGGATCCCCACGGTCCTTGTGGACAGGCGCGCGGACGACTCACGGTTCAGCTCCGTATCCGTGGACGACGACGCCGGCGGATACCTCGCGGCAAGGCACCTGCTGGATTGCGGACGCAGGCGAATCGCGTTTGTCGGTGGGCCCGTCTCGATCCGTCAGGTGGCAGACAGGCTCAGTGGTGCGCGTCGGGCCGTGGACGAGTTTTCGGACGCAACTCTTGAAGTCTTGGTTTCCGATGACCAATCAGTTCTGGCTGGCCGAAGCGTGGGCAATGAGCTGGTGGAGCGGAGCGCAGCCATGCAGCCCGATGGCGTATTTTGTGCCAATGACCTCCTCGCCCTGGGCGTGATGCAGTCACTTACCATGACGAATTCGATCCGGATTCCGGAAGACGTCTCCCTGATCGGCTACGACGACATCGACTTCGCCGTCTCCGCAGTGGTGCCGTTGTCATCAATCAGACAGCCAGCCGAGGCGCTCGGGCGGACCGCAATCGAACTGTTGACTGAGGATCTCGAGTCTGATGAACCGAATCACCGTGCAGTCGTGTTCAAACCCGAGCTGGTCGTCCGACAAAGCACATCCGGCACTGTCGCATAGGCATTCGTCGGTGGGCAGCCGAATTCAGTACGCAGCAGGAAGCGGCCGGCAACCCCGATGTCGTCTCGTCCGTGGGTCATCATTCCGCCGCGGAAAGACCCTATGGACGCGTCAACAGTCCGGCGCCGCGCGATCCGCAGCGCGTGGGATCGGCTCGATGTCACCTGTCCGGTTCCGCCGCGAAGATGGCTGCGGAAGGAACCGGCTGCAACAGCCCCTGGACAGCTGGCGGCCACGGATTGGGGTGAGCCCGCGCCTCGTTTGCGGTCGAATTATGGGGTCAGACTCTGCTCGCAGCGTCAGCCACCCGGTGCGGGGGACCCCCACGCATTTTCGTGGGCGCTACACTTGGCTGCCACGAATCCAAGCGGCGATTGATGACCAGACCTGCCTCGCTTGCGCAGGGGTACACCGGACGAGTAGGGGTTCCGCAGCAGCGGCGCTCATTCTTGAGCTCGATCCCAATTTTTCTCAGCACAATGGGAATTCGCTCGGGAGATCTTCTACGTGGAATGGGCGGAAATCGACTACCGACGCAATAGGAGTCGCGGACTATTGCTCCGAGGGCTGATTGGGTGCGCAGCCCGGCGAAATCCTTAACGGCTCGAGTCAGACTTCGCGGAAGTCGATTCCGAGGAGGGACGCGGCGGCCTTGTAATCAGCGGCACGGTTGCCAATCGAGAGGGACCAGTGGTGGCCGACGCCGGTCGCTGACCAATCGTCCACCCACTCTCCGGGGTCTCGACCGAAGTCGACCCGACTGGTCGTGTTACCGATCTCGAGCAGTGGCCCCGGGACCACATTTCCCTCGGATGCGATGAACGAGAGGCCGCCGTCTCGATCCTGGCCGAGACCGAGGAGGGTAACCGGGCCGTGTTGCACGTCGAATTCGATGCTGATGCCCCAACCACGCTTACCGTGGTAGACGCCAAGGCCTCGCAGTAAAGGATCGCGGCCGGAGACTGCGACGTGAGCTGGTCCGTCGTGGCCCATCTCGACCACGTTGTCCTCGAAGTTGAGGGCCTGGATCTCGCAGAACGAGCCGCCGGCCCCCACCACCTGAGTTGCAAGCTGTGCGACGGTCGTGCGCAGCTCGTACTCACCGGTGGCCGGGATGCCGCGCGCGGTGAGCAAGGAGGCGCCCAAGATCATCCCGGCTCCCAACCGCTCGTGCTGCTCGCCGTCGAGGCCGCGGTGATAGTAGGCAAGGGTATCGAGGTCGAAGTCATCGACGAGACGGTCCAGGCCGACGGAAACGCGGGCGGCCCAGGTGAAGTCGACGTCGACGACCGTCTCGTCCAGGACGAACATCTCGCGCGCCAGGCCCATCCGTTCTTGAGTCTCGGCGTCGGTGACTTTATCGACGCGCACCCTCAGGTCGTCGAACTCGAGCACCTCCACATGGGATCCGAAGGTGACCGGCAGCAGTGTGAGGTCGGTTGAGACGTCCAGCATGCCCGGATACACGTGGCCCATGAGCCCGTGGCGGGCGTGCCGGAGCGCGGCACGGACGTGGGCCGCGTTGATCCACCGCTCGATGCGGCGCCATGCTGAGTCCTGACGGAGGAACCCGGACACGGACCGGAATGGGATCCCGGCCCGCTGGAATACGTTCCCGACCTCAGGCACGGGGCACTGGCCGCAGTAAGCGAGCCACGCGCCGGTGTCGAACCGCGAGTGATCCATCTTTTCAGTGGGTTGAAGGTCGATCACCAGAATCGGAGTGTTCGAGCGCTTCGCGATCGGAAACACCATTGATGATGTCAGGTAAGTCGTGAGGAACAGTACGATGAGGTCGCAGTCGGCCCGCCGCAGCTTGTCTGCAGCGACCGCGCCCTCTTGCGCATCCGAGATGAAGCCGGCATCGGTGACCTCGGCGTCCATCCCGGCGAACCGGTCGGCGACGTACCTGGCAGACTCTTTGAGCTGCGGCAACAGGCCGGGAAACTGCGACCAGTAGGTTCCGAGCCCGCCTGCCACAAGGCCGATGCGGGTCTTTCTTCGGGCTTTCGGGTGGAGTAGGTTGTGCGAGGCTGTCACTGACATGGTCATCATCTTTTCTTAGTGAGTCTTGACCAGCAGCGGCCGGGATATTCCCCGGCCGAACGGCGCGGGTGTACGGCAGGGAATTAACGCAATAGTGAATCGATTCATTTTCTGACACGGGGGCCGTATTGTCAACCCTTCGAGCCCCCGCAGCGGCGGAGATCCGAGCGAGGATACTGTCCAGCACGAAGGCGATGCGGCAATGGTCTTGGACTGCCGGCATGGGCCGGCGGCGGGGACCAATAAGCATACGGGCCGTGGATAACGCCTGACGGATGTAGGCCCAGGACCAGCCGGTGAGAGCAGCCTGCTCATCGAAAATCACGCCCCCAAGCTTTCCCTGCCGCCTGCTCATATTCGGTTTCGCAGTCCGTCATGATGTCCCTGCGCGTTCCCTCTGGCGGGCCCATCCGTCATCGTTGGCACCGTGCCCGTCGCTGCCCGTGATCTTCTTGCACGCTTCCCAAGTGAGTTACGCACCCCAGCCCGCGAGCGCCTTGGGCGAGTCTCGTCCATGCGTTGACAGTCAAGGGCGACGGGTTATAGAGTTCGCAAAGATCCAGATTGAAACGTTTCGAACGTTCCTGGAGGAAGACCTGGAGGAAGAGGTGAGAGCGAGCCGGTGTGTATTTTCTACGCTGGTATCGGTGTTGCTCGCGGATACGCTTGCACTGCCGAATGCTCAAATCACGTTTGCCCGCTAGCAGTCAGGACCTGACCGTTCCTATAGCGGATATACCGATCGGATCTGCCAAAACGAGCCATAGAAGTCTCTGCTATTGAAAGGTAAATCAAATGCGCAAAGAAATATCGCGCCGTATCTGTATTCGTACCTTGGGCGCGGTTGTTGCTTGTGTCCTTGCTGGTGCTGCCCTGAGTGGCTGTGAGGCACCTTCCAATAATGAACTCAGCAAAACGGACGTCAACCTCCGCATCTCATGGTGGGGTGGCGATCTTCGCCATGAAAGAACACAGAAGGCCATCAAGGCGTTCGAAAGCAAGTATCCAAACATTCATGTCACCGGTGAATTTGCCGATTGGGGTGGATATTGGGACAAGCTCGCAACATCGACAGCCGGCGGCAGCTCGCCTGACGTAGTTCAGCTCGATCAGCTGTACTTGGCCTCGTATGCGGACCGAGGCACGCTCATGGACTTGAGCACTCTGGACAAGCTCGACAAGACAAAGTATGACCCAGCGATTCTGGATAGCGGGCGGTCGAAGGGAACGCTTTACGCCATGCCGATTTCGAGCACGATCGCATCAATCGCAGTCAACCAGACTTTGCTCGATGAACTCGGGCTTAAGCTTCCTGATACGGACACTTGGACGTGGTCTGATCTCGAGAAATTCTCGACTTTGGTGGATCAAAAATCGGGAGGCAGCATCCGGGGGTTCGGATTACTCGAAGGCGAGTTCTCGCTCCGGATCTATGCACGCCAGCACGGGGAAGAACTCTTCGCCGACGGTAAGATCGCGATCAGCCCCGATACTCTTGCCGGATATTTTGAGCAAAACAAGAAATGGACAGAAACGGGTGTTGCGGCTTCCGCCGGCGCGTACTCCGAGACCTCCGCCCTTCCGGTTGACCAAACGCCCTTCGCTAAGAAAAAGCAAGCCATGAGGTTCCTCCCCGGGCCTCAGACCGCGGCTCTCATCGCGGCGACCGGGGGCGCGCACATCATCCCGGTCAAGCTTCCGACCGACGATGCGAACAAGACCGCGTATGCATACGCGAAGCCGGGAATGTACTGGGGAGTGTCGTCTCAATCCAAGCATCCCGCCGAGGCCGCACTGCTTGTCAATTTCTTGGTGAACTCGCCGACCGCTTTTGAATCGATCGGGACAGAGCGCGGGATTGCCGCAAACCCGGACGTTCGCGAATCCCTGATTTCCAGTCTGAGCCCTGACGACAAAGTCGCTTTTGACTACATCACCGATATGACGAAGCGCCTCGGCAAGGCTCCGGACATCGTCCCAAATGGCGCCAGCGAAATCGACAAGGTGCTCCAGCGGTATCTGCTCGAGGTACTTTTTGACAAACGGAGCGCTAAAGAGGCCGCCACCGGGCTGATCGATGACATTCAGAAATCCATCGACGCAGCCAAATAGCAACGTCAGTCCGGCAAGCAGCCCGACAGCTGCGGACCCGAGTAGTCGGCGGCAGCCCGCACTGCAGGATCGGGCACATCCGATACAAGGAGATGGTTATACGGTGAATGCAGTGGAGAAGGAACGTGTTGTGACTCGAGAGAACCGCCCCACCGGGTTAATGACAGATCTGCAAGATAACGGGGTTGGTGTCAGCGTCGCAGGCGGCCGACATACCTGGTGTGTTCCGCCGATCGACAGCGGATTCCAGACCGCATACCAGATTCAAGTGTCTACCTCCCCAAACAATTTTGACATCCAGAATTGGGACGGCGGACGTGTCGATTCCTCCGCGTCGACCGCGGTTCCCTATGCCGGTCCCGAACTCCTACACTCGACGCCTTACTGGTGGCGGGTCAGAGTCTGGTTGGACGGGCCGGACCCCGGCGAATGGTCCGAAACGGCCCGGTTCACCACCGTCGCTATGGACCAATGGAGCGCTCGTGCCATCTGGTCGACCATGGATGACAACGCTCCAGAGGTCGCTCGCTCGTGGGCGCTGATGCGCACAGAGTTCGACCTACCTCACGAGCCCGTGGTTGCGGCTTTCGTCGAAGCTCTCGGGCAATCCCCTGAGGGTGCTAGACAATACGTCTACAAACTGTGGGCGAACGGAGATGTTGCGGGCCAAGGGAGCGTGCGCGGTATCGCAGAGGAACCCCGTTACCACACCCATGAGGTTGCCGGTCTCATCCACCCAGGTCGGAATAGCTTGGCCGTCCTGTGTTGGGCTGAGTCAGGTCAACAGTTCCTTGCCCAGCTGGTCGTCGTGCTCGCTTCTGGTCAGCGCATCACCGTCCAAACGTCGTCAGATTGGCGGGTATCGTCAGGATCGAAAATGTTGCCAGGCAGCTCAACCATCGAGGGCGGGTGGTATCGAGCTCCACAAGAGAACTGGGACCTTCGTCATGAACCGGTCGGTTGGACCGAACCAGGGTTCGACGACGCTCTCTGGGACACTGCAATCATCCAGAATTCAACTGCAACCCCCGTGCCAGCGGTCGTGAACGTTGAGCAGTTCTACGTGCCGCCTGCTGTAGTCTCCAAGATTGCGCCCGGCGTCTGGTTCGTCGATCTCGGGCGTGCCGTGGTCGGCGGCCTTAGATTGTCCATCGATGGTTCTGCAGGACAGACCATCGATGTTCGGCTGGGAGAAGAACTCCAGGACGGTCGCGTTCGTTCGCAGATGCGGACAAGGAATGTCTTTGAAGAGGTCTGGACACTTCGCGATGGCCGTCAGACTGCGGAACACTGGGGCCATAGAACTTTTCGCTACGCAGAGCTGACGACGGATCCGGAACTCGATCTCGCTGATTCCATCGATGTCGTCGTCCACCGATCACCATGGCATCCAGGAGAATCCTCGTTCGAGTCATCTCACAGCGGCCTCGATCGTGTTTGGGAGCTCTGCCGCTATACGATCGAGGCCACTTCGAGTGACCTGTACGTCGATACTCCAACGAGAGAGAGGGGGGCGTACGAGGGGGATCTCTTTATCCACCAGATGTCTCACTACAGCGTTGAACGTAGCTACGCGCTGGCTCGGTACTCCGGAGAGTACCTTTCTCGGCGTCCTACGTGGCCAAGCGAGTACCACCTGATGCCCGTGATCTGCGCTTGGAGGGACTATCTTGCGACGGGTGACGACCGACAACTCCAGAGTGATTTCAAGCTCTGGGAGGAATCCAATTTTGATCCGATCATCGCGGAGAACGGGCTCATTCGTAAGCACCCTGGGAACACCACAGACTCCTGGAACGCCGACGCCGTCGATTGGCCGACTAGCTGCCGTGATGGCTTCGAGTTCACGGAGTTCAACGTCGTCCTGAACGCTTTCCAGTTCGCCGCATACCGGGCCCTGGAACAGATTGCCGGAGCTACTGACCGTGATGATGCGCGGCAGAAATATGGCGCCAAAGCGGCGGCAATGCGTGCAACGATAAACCAGCTTCTGCTGAGGGAGGACCGTCGAGCCTATGTGGACGGCCTAGGAAGCGCCCATTCGTCCCAGCATGCCACGGCGTACTCAGTCGCCCTAGGAATCGCGCCCGACAACGCGCTGGCTGCTCTGGGCGACACAGTCGCTGCAGGAGGAATGCGAACGAGCGTGTTCGGGGCTCAGTTCGTTTTGGATGCTCTCTATACTGCCGGACGTTCGGAGGAAGCTCTTGCACTCCTGACAAGCACGGACGAGAGAAGCTGGCTGCACATGATCGACGCTTTGGGGGCGACTATAACCGGCGAGGCTTGGGATCCAGGACTGAAACCGAATATGACCTTCTCGCATCCCTGGGGGACAGCCCCAGCCAACATCATCGCACGGCGCATTCTTGGCGTCGAAGTGGATGGGCCGGGAGCAGCTCACGTGACCATCACGCCTCATCCCGCTTCTCTTGCCTGGGTACGGGGGCGTGTCCCGACAATTAGGGGATCGGTCCTGGTCGACTATTCGTCGGAAGACAATCGATTGCTGGTAACCCTTCCGGGAAATGTCAGGGGAACGGTTGTCCTTTCTGGCTCAGAATTTGACCTCCGGACGAAGCCTCGTGTGGGCGGAACTGGGATGCTAACTGTGGAATCGCAGGGCACCTTCACAACAATCAACGGACTATCGCCCGGGGTAACCGCGATCGATTTTGGTTTCTCACCAATGTCCAGCTGAAAAACGTCGAATTCCGATCGGCGAAGTGCAAGTCTTACGTCCGCATCGATCAAAGTGACCGCTCCGTCGAGGGAATCCTGACTCAGGCGGCCGTTCCCGGTTTTATGCGAAGTTGGTGGCGCGATTAGAGGATCTTCCACCCGACATCCACTCAATGAGGAGAACACAACATGACCAGACTCAGCATCAGGCCACTGCATGGGGTCCGCGGATGAGCGCCCTAGGTGAGCTCCGAAATCTGGGCCGTCAACGAGGTGGCCCCCGAAGCCAAGACCGTGCGACGGACAATCGAATTGCGGTCCTATTCCTGGCGCCGTGGCTGCTCGGCGTGGTTGGGATTACTCTCGGCCCGGTCCTGGCCTCGCTTTATCTCGCCTTTACGAACTACAACCTGCTTCAGGCTCCGAAGTTCACCGGACTGGCGAACATTCAGCGCATGTTCTCCGACGAGCGACTCGGAAATGCATTGACCGTCACGTTCACCTACGTTCTCGTTTCCGTCCCGTTGCAGCTTATCGCCGCTCTTATGTTGGCGATACTGCTAGATAAAGGTCTTCGTGGCCTGCCGTTCTACCGGAGCGTCCTCTATCTGCCTTCTCTCCTCGGAGGAAGCGTCGCGATTGCCGTGCTGTGGCGTCTCGTCTTCGGTGAGGACGGTCTGTTCAATATGTTCTTGAGCTTATTCGGAATTACCGGACCCAGCTGGGTTGCCTCGCCCGATACTGCGTTAGGAACCATCATCCTGCTCCATGTGTGGACCTTTGGTGCACCGATGGTCATCTTCCTCGCCGGACTGAGACAGATCCCTCGCGAGTTCTACGAAGCTGCCTCCACAGATGGCGCAAGCCCGATAAGGCAAATGCGCTCCATCACATTGCCCTTACTGACGCCGATTATCTTCTTTAACCTCGTCCTGGGTCTGATTGGCAGCTTCCAATCCTTCACTCAGGCATACATTGTTTCAGGTGGATCAGGTGGCCCGGCCGACTCCACATTGTTTTTCTCGTTGTATCTCTACGAGGAGGGTTTCTCCAGCTTCCGCATGGGATACGCCTCTGCGCTGGCGTGGCTCCTCCTGATCATTATCGGCGTGTTCACTGCCCTGAACTTCTGGGCCTCAAAGTATTGGGTTTTCTACGATGACTAAAACAGAGCCGGCTCCCGTCAGTGCGATGTCTCGTCAAAAGCCATCTCATCATCGCTCGATGCGCATCAGGATTGGTCGACCCCGATGGATCAGTGTGTTGAAGCACAGCGGGCTGATCTTGATCGCCGTAGTGATGTTGTATCCGCTCCTATGGATGGTGGTGAGTTCTGTTCGCCCCAACAGCGATATCTTCGGGGATCCCGGACTGTTTGTCGACACCTTCGACTTCGCCCACTACCCCGACGGCTGGAACGCACTCAGTCGACCCTTCAGCACTTACCTTATGAATTCGGCGGTTATCGTGCTGGGGAGCGTCTTAGGTAATCTACTCTCGTGTTCTCTCGCTGCATATGCCTTCGCTCGCTTGAATTTTAGGTTCAAGAAGGCCGCATTTATTATTATGCTCGTCACGATCATGTTGCCGATTCATGTTCTGATCATCCCTCAGTATGTGCTGTATTCCCAGTTGGGCTGGATCAACACATACTTGCCTCTGATTGTCCCCAAGTTTCTTGCCACAGATACATTCTTTGTTTTCTTGATGGTGCAGTTCATCCGGGGCATTCCCCGCGAACTCGATGAAGCAGCACGTATCGATGGTGCTGGTCACATGCGAATTTTTACGCAGATCATGTTACCGCTGATGGTTCCGGCCCTCGCCACCACCGCCATCTTCACGTTCATTTGGACTTGGAATGATTTTTTCTCCCAACTGATTTTTGTCACGAAGCCAGATCTCTACACCGTTCCCGTCGCTCTGCGCTCATTCCTGGATGCACAGGCACAGTCTGACTATGGGGCGCTCTTTGCCATGAGTGTGGTCTCTCTCATTCCAATGTTCCTAGTGTTCCTTTTTGGACAGAGATTCCTCATTCGAGGTATCGCCACAACAGGGGGCAAATGATCGCTTTGGGCCGAGAACGTACTAGCGGAAGCCCTCGCCACAGAACGGATGCTGACGGATCTCGAAAACGGTTCCGCACCGCACCTCGGGGACGCAACCGTTGCCCGGGCAACTCCTATCGGTCCCGAACTGCTCTTCGGCATGTGCGGGCGACTGCAGACGTGGCAGGCCCCGCAACAAGCCTGACCGGAATCCCACACTCAGCAGCGAACCTCTCAGTAACTCCAAACGCGGCGGCGTCGCCGAGCAAAGGAAACCACCAATGACAATTCAAGAAACCCACCCGGAGCCACCCGTCAGTACAGATCAGGACTGGTTCAAGGATGCCGTGGTCTATCAGATCTATCCGCGCAGCTTCGCCGACTCCAACGGCGACGGCGTGGGCGACCTCCGAGGCATCATTTCCCGGCTCGACTACCTGCACCGACTCGGCGTCGATGTCCTGTGGCTCTCGCCGGTCTACCGCTCCCCGCAGGACGACAACGGCTATGACATCAGCGACTATCGAGATATCGATCCGGTCTTCGGGGATCTTGAAACTCTCGATGAACTGATCACCGGCGTCCACTCCCGTGGCATGAAGCTGGTCATGGACCTTGTGGTCAACCACACTTCGGACGAGCACCCGTGGTTCGTGGAATCCCGCTCAAGCCTGGATAACCCGAAGCGGGATTGGTACTGGTGGCGCTCCCCGCGGGACGCCGCCGAGGCCGGCAAGCCCGGGGCAGAGCCCAACAACTGGGGCTCGTGGTTTTCTGGTCCTGCCTGGGACTACGACGAGGCCACCGGACAGTACTACCTCCACCTGTTCTCAACAAAGCAGCCGGACCTGAACTGGGAAAACCCGGAGGTGCGCGCCGCCATCTACGACATGATGAACTGGTGGCTCGACCGCGGGGTGGACGGCTTCCGGATGGACGTCATCAACTTCATCTCCAAGGATCAGTCGTTGCCGGATGGCGTCAAGGCGGAGGGCAAGCTCTACGGCGACGGCGGAAATCACTACATCGGCGGCCCCAGGATCCATGAATTCCTGCAAGAGATGCATGCCGAAGTCTTCTCCGGCCGGGACAAGCAGCTGCTCACAGTGGGCGAGATGCCAGGCGTGACCGTGGAGGACGCCGCACTGTTCACTGATCCGGCCAGGAAGGAAGTGGATATGGTGTTCCAGTTTGAACACGTCGCCCTGGACATGGAAGACGGCAACAAGTGGATGCCCAAGAAGCTGCTCCTCACGGACCTGAAGAAGTCCCTTGGCCGCTGGCAAACCGGCCTGGCCGAACGGGGCTGGAACAGCCTGTACTGGGGCAACCACGATCAGGCCCGCGCCGTATCCCGCTTCGGCGACGACGGGGAATACCGTGAGCTCTCCGCCAAAATGCTCGCCGGAATCCTGCACCTGCACCGAGGCACCCCGTATGTATACCAGGGCGAGGAACTCGGGATGACCAACATGACTTTCGGTGCGATCAGCGACCACCGCGACATCCAGGTACTCAACCACCACCGCGAAGCCACCACCCACCTGGGCCACACCGACGCAGAAGTCCTTTCTGCCCTTGCACTTCATAACCGCGACAACGCCCGCACCCCCGTCCAGTGGGACGCGACCCGCAACGCAGGATTCACCACCGGTGACCCCTGGATCGCGGTCAACCCGAACGCCAACCACATCAACGCCGCCGCCCAGGAGAATGACCCCGCCTCCGTGTTCAGCTTCTACCGCAAGGTCATCGCCCTGCGCCACAGTGACGCCGTCGTCTCCCACGGCGACTTCACCATGCTGCTGCCCGACGACGAACATGTCTACGCGTTCCGGAGGTCACTGCCAGGCACCGAGCTGCTCGTCCTTGGCAACTTCTCAGGCCAGGAACATGGCGTAAACCTCAACGACAGCGGCTGGAACGAAGCCGAACAGATCCTGGGCAACTACCCCCCTGAGGCGGCCCTCCGGCTGCGTCCCTGGGAACTCAAAGTCCTCCGCCGCGGCGAGTGACTCGTCGTCATGCATAGTTCGGCGGCGGTTCGGGATATGAGGGGGTGAGGTGTGTCAAGGATGTGAGACTGTCGGTTGGCTATGCAGGGTTCAGGCAGACCGACACCGGGATCCGGACGGGGTTAAGGGCCGACAAAGTCGGGGAGCTGATGGCGATCACCAATCCTGCCGATCTCACCCTGGGGAATCACCGCCAGCCCGACCAGGCCGCTGACCTTCGCTGCTGGCAGCATCATCCGCGCGAGCACAAATAGCTGAGGCAAGCACCGGGTCGTCGTCGTGCTCACCACCGTGCCGGTGACGCTGCTGGGGGTTTTCGCCCCGCTGGCCCCTGTCCTGGCCCGCCGCTTCGGCGCGGAACGCGTGCTGCTCGCCGCCATGGCGGTGTTGACCGCCGGTCTGCTGTTGCGGCCTGTGGACGCCGGTGGCGCCGGGCATCTTCCGGCGCTGCTGCTCGGAACGG